>NZ_CP116304.1:0-132500 GCF_028010285.1 Pseudomonas sp. Q1-7 | reverse complement strand
GAGCACGCGGATATGGGAGAGTGCACCAGCCATGGGATCACCTGGGAAAGGGTACGGGCCCCGCCTCTATATAGAAGGAGGCCCGAAGGAGGATCAGAAGAACGCCTGGATACCGGTCTGCGCACGACCGAGGATCAGCGCATGGACGTCGTGGGTCCCCTCGTAGGTGTTCACCACTTCCAGGTTGACCAGGTGGCGCGCCACGCCGAACTCGTCGGAGATGCCGTTGCCGCCCAGCATGTCGCGGGCCAGGCGGGCGATCTCCAGGGACTTGCCGCAGGAGTTGCGCTTCATGATGGAGGTGATCTCCACTGCCGCCGTGCCTTCGTCCTTCATCCGGCCGAGACGCAGGCAGCCTTGCAGGGCCAGGGTGATCTCGGTCTGCATGTCGGCCAGTTTCTTCTGGATCAACTGGTTGGCGGCCAGCGGACGGCCGAACTGGTTGCGGTCCAGCACGTACTGGCGCGCGGTGTGCCAGCAGAACTCGGCGGCCCCCAGGGCGCCCCAGGCGATGCCGTAGCGCGCGGAGTTCAGGCAGGTGAAGGGGCCGCGCAGGCCGCGCACATCCGGGAAGGCGTTCTCTTCCGGGACGAACACGTTGTCCATCACGATCTCGCCGGTGATGGAGGCACGCAGGCCGACCTTGCCGTGGATGACCGGCGCGGACAGGCCCTGCCAGCCCTTCTCGAGAACGAAGCCACGGATCTCGCCGGCATCGTCCTTGGCCCAGACCACGAAGACGTCGGCGATCGGGCTGTTGGTGATCCACATCTTGGCGCCGGTCAGGCGGTAGCCGCCGTCGACCTTCTTCGCGCGGGTGATCATCGAGCCCGGGTCGGAGCCGTGGTTCGGCTCGGTCAGGCCGAAGCAGCCGATCCACTCGCCGCTGGCCAGCTTGGGCAGGTACTTCTGCTTCTGCGCCTCGGTGCCGAATTCGTTGATCGGCACCATCACCAGGGAAGATTGCACGCTCATCATCGAGCGGTAGCCGGAATCCACACGCTCCACTTCGCGGGCGATCAGGCCGTAGCACACATAGTTGAGGCCGCTGCCGCCATAGGCCTCCGGTATGGTCGCGCCGAGCAGCCCAGTCTCGCCCATCTCGCGGAAGATCGCCGGGTCGGTCTGCTCGTGACGGAAGGCTTCCAGCACGCGCGGAGCCAGCTTGTCCTGGGCGAACTGCTGGGCGCTGTCGCGCACCATGCGCTCTTCTTCGGTGAGCTGCTGGTCCAGCAGCAGCGGGTCGATCCAGTTGAAGCTTGCTTTGGCGGCCATGGGAGTGTCCTCGGTAAGCGGGTTCAAGGGGCGGGCCCTGTCGAGACCCTGCCTTGTTAGTGTCGACGCATCCTAGACAGCCTAGGCCCTGTCGGACAAACGAGGATTTCGCATTATGTTGTGCTAATTTCTCACTCCGTAACGCCATATTTCCCACTTTCAAGCCATGATTTGTGATGCAGAGGTACAGCATGCGTCGGAAGATCCCCAGTACCGCCGCCCTGGTCGCCTTCGAATCCGCCGCTCGCCACCAGAGCTTCACCAAGGCGGCCGATGAGTTGGCGCTGACCCAGAGCGCCATCTGCCGACAGATCGCCGGGCTGGAGGAGTTCCTCGGTCTGGAACTGTTCCGCCGCTCACGGCGCGGAGTGAAGCTGACCGAAGCCGGCCTGGCCTATTCCCGGCGCATCGCCGCGCAGCTCGACGCGGTGGAGCGTGACACCCTGGCGGTGATGGGCCAGCAAGGTGCGATGACCGTCGAGCTGGCCATCGTCCCCACCTTCGGCACCCAGTGGCTGGTACCCCGTTTGAAGGACTTCCAGCGTCTGCATCCCGAGGTCACGGTGAACCTGACCAACCGCACCCGCCCCTTTCTCTTCGCCGATACCGAGTTCGACGCCGCGATCTATTTCGGCGACGCCGAATGGTCCGGCACCCGTGCCGATTTCCTCATGCACGAACATTCGGTGCCGGTGTGCAGTCCGGCCCTGTTGGAAGGCGCCGGCAGCCTCGATGCCGGGGCCATCGCCCGCCTGCCGCTGCTGCAGCAGACCACCCGCCCCTATGCCTGGCGCCAGTGGTTCAACTCACTGGGGATGAACGTGGCCCGCGACCTCAGTGGGCCGCGCTACGAGCTGTTCTCCATGCTCGCCCAGGCGGCCATGCACGAGATGGGGGTGGCGCTGATCCCGCCCTTCCTGATCCAGCGCGAGCTGGCCGACGGCCGCCTGGTGGTCGCCCACCCCCATAGCTTCCGCAGTGACAAGGCGTATTACCTGATTGTCCCCGAGCGCAAGCTCGAATCCGCCGCCCTCGGCGCTTTCCGCGACTGGCTGGTGGACGCCGCCCACCACTACCGCCGCGAGGCCGGGCTGGACTGACGCCGGCTGTAACCTCAGGTAGCAGCGTGCGCCGCGCGGCCCGGAAGATGCGCGGCGAAAGCCCTTCCGGCGCCCCGCTCCAGCAGCCACATCACCCACTCGGGTGAGTGGCGAAATCGCCCGTTCAGGCAGTTATGGCGCTAGAGGCGGCTGATTAGCATGAGGCCTCCCAAGACCCGCTCTGGAGAGCCGCATGACAACAAGAACAATGCGCGGAATCTTCCGGCCGCACACGCTGGCCGCCGCCGTCGCCCTGGGTTGCAGCGCCCAGGCCCATGCCATCGCATTCAACATCGGAGACATCGAAGCCCAGTTCGACTCGTCGCTTTCGGTCGGCGCCAGCTGGGCCGTGCGCTCGGCGGACCCGGAGTTCATCTCCACCGCCAGCGGAGGCGAGGCACTCTCGCGCACCTCGGACGACGGCCGCCTGAACTTCAAGAAGGGCGAGACCTTCTCGAAGATCTTCAAGGGCATCCACGACCTGGAACTCAAGTACGGCGACACCGGCGTGTTCCTGCGCGGCAAGTACTGGTACGACTTCGAACTGAAGGATGAGCACCGGCTCTTCTATGACATCGACGATCACAACCGCAAGGAAGGCGCCCGCTCCTCCGGGGCGCAGTTACTCGATGCCTTCCTCTACCACAACTACAACCTGGGCGACCTGCCGGGCAGCTTCCGCATCGGCAAGCAGGTGGTGAGCTGGGGCGAAAGCACCTTCATCGGCAACAGCATCAACTCGATCAACCCGATCGACGTGGCGGCCTTCCGCCGTCCGGGCGCCGAGATCAAGGAAGGCCTGATCCCGGTGAACATGATCTACCTGTCCCAGAGCCTGACCGACAATCTCTCTGCCGAGGCCTTCTACCAGCTGGAATGGGACCAGACGGTGGCCGACAACTGCGGCACCTTCTTCTCCACCTCGGACGTGGTGGCCGATGGCTGCGTCGACCGCCTGGTGGTCAACGGACCGGACCTGCCGCCCGGCGTCTCCACGAACACCGGCGGCACGCTCTACATCCCCCGCGCCGGCGACCGCGACGCCCGTGACAGCGGCCAGTTCGGCGTGGCCCTGCGCTGGTTCGTGACCGAGCTGAACGACACCGAGTTCGGCGCCTATGCGATGAACTATCACAGCCGTAACCCGGTCTTCAGCACCATTCGCACCACCACCCCGAGCGCCGCGATCATTCCGGGCGCCCCCGGTGCGCGCTACTTCATCGAGTACCCCGAGGACATCCGCCTCTACGGCCTGAGCTTCCAGACCAACGTCGCAGGCACCTCGGTGGCCGGCGAAGTCAGCTATCGGCCGAACATGCCGCTGCAGATCAACAGCACCGACCTGTCCTTCGCCGCCCTCGCCGTTCCGGTCTCGCCGGTGTTCGAAAGCGGCCACGCCCGCAACCGCGCGGGCGAGGAACTGCACGGCTACACCCGCAAGCCGGTCACCCAGGCGCAGGTCACCGCCACCCAGTTCGTCGACCAGGTGCTGGGCGCCAGCCGCCTGACCCTGGTGGGCGAGGTGGGCTACAACCACATCGGCGGGCTGAGCGACGACATCGGCGATTTGCGCTACGGTCGCGACCCCATCTACGGCCCGGGCCAGCTCTCCTCCCAGCCCCTGTGCCTGGCACTCACCGCCGCCAGCCCAGCCCAGCGCGAGTGCAACGACAAGGGCTTCTACACCAGCAGCTCCTGGGGCTACCGCGCCCGCGCCAGCCTGGACTACAGCAACGTCTTCGCCGGCATCAACCTGACCCCGAGCATCGCCTGGTCCCATGACGTGGACGGCTACGGGCCGAACTTCAACGAAGGCTCCAAGGCCATCAGCCTCGGCCTCAACGCCGAATACCAGAACACCTACACCGCCAGCCTGTCGTACACCGACTTCTTCGGCGGCCACTACAACACGATCACTGACCGCGACTTCGTCGCCCTCAGTTTCGGCCTCAACTTCTGATCGCGAGGATTCCCGGAATGACCAAGAGAAGCATCCTGCACAGTGGCGTCCTGGCCCTCAGCCTGATCGCCGCCAACGTCATGGCCGCTGTCACCCAGGAGGAGGCCGCGCAGCTCGGCGCCAGCCTCACGCCCCTGGGGGCGGAGAAGGGCGGCAATGCCGACGGCAGCATCCCGGCCTGGACCGGCGGACTGCCGACCAACGCCGCCACGGTCGACGCCAAGGGCTTCATCGGCGATCCCTACGCCAACGAGCAGCCCCTGTTCACCATCACCGCCGCCAACGCCGAGCAGTACAAGGACAAGCTGTCCCCCGGGCAGATGGCCCTGTTCAAGCGCTATGCCAGCACCTACAAGATCCCGGTCTATCCCAGCCACCGCAGCGCCGCGGCGCCCCAGGCGATCTACGACGCCGCCAAGCAAAGCGCGCTCAACACCCAACCGGTAGACGGCGGCAACGGCCTGTCCAATTTCGCCGAAAGCCACTACTACGCATTCCCCATCCCGAAGGATGGCGTCCAGGTGATGTGGAACCACATCACCCGCTACCGCGGCGGCAACGCCCGGCGCCTGGTGGTGCAGGCCACTCCGCAAACCAATGGCTCGTTCACCCCGGTGCAGTTCGAGGATGAAGTGGCCTTCCCCGCGGACATGACCCAACTGGACAAGGACAAGTCGGCCAACGTGCTGCTGTACTTCAAGCAGCGGGTCCTGGCGCCGTCGCGCCTGGCCGGCAACGTGCTGCTGGTTCACGAGACCATCGACCAGGTCAAGGAACCGCGCCTGGCGTGGCTCTACAACGCCGGCCAGCGCCGCGTGCGTCGTGCCCCGCAGGTGGCCTACGACGGCCCCGGCACTGCCGCCGACGGCATGCGCACCGCCGACAACTTCGACATGTTCTCCGGCGCCCCCGACCGCTATGACTGGAAGCTGGTGGGCAAGAAGGAGATGTACATCCCCTACAACAGCTACAAGCTGGAATCGCCCAAGCTCACCTACAAGGAGATCATCCAGCCGGGCCACCTGAACCAGGACCTGACCCGCTACGAGCTGCACCGCGTCTGGGAGGTGGTCGCCACCCTCAAGCCCAACGAGCGGCACATCTACGCCAAGCGCCACTTCTTCATCGACGAAGACAGCTGGCAGATCGCCTATGCCGATCACTACGACGGCCGCGGCCAGCTCTGGCGCGTCGGCGAAGGCCACGCCAGCTACCACTACCAGCGTCAGGTCAGCAGCTACGCGGTGGAGGCTCTCTACGACATCATCGCCGGTCGCTACATCGCGCTCGGCCTGAAGAACGAAGAGAAACACGGCATCGAATTCGGCTTCGCCGCCACCGGCGCCGACTACACGCCTGCCGCCCTGCGCAACGCGGGCATCCGCTGATGCCCTCCGGGCGCCCCGTCCTGGGGCGCCCCCTCCCTTCCGGCCATCCCTCTTATAGCGCGCCATAAGCGCTGCCCATGCTGCTTCAAGCCCACCCTGGGGCCGTCTAGTCTGCGCAAGTCCGGTTCATCCATAACAACAACGCTGCGAGAACCGCCATGCCCCGCCACGGCCAGACACCGCGCGCCCCCCAGACGCGCCTGCCACGCCTGCCTCCGGCCCACGTCCCGCGCCCCCGGCTGGTCGAACGACTTGCCGACCAGGATGCCCGGCTACGCCTGCTCTGCGCACCGGCCGGCTTCGGCAAGAGCGTGCTGCTCAACGAATTCCTCCGCGCCCAGGCCGGCCCCGCGCCGGTCATCTGGCTCAACCTCGCCAACCAGCCGCTGACCCCGGAGCAATTGCTCGCCCAGTTGGCCGTCGAACTGAACGAGCGCATCCCGCCCCTGCCTGCCGCCCAGGCCATGCAACAGCTGCTCGCCCAGCGCGGTGAACGGGTCTGGCTGGTACTGGACGACTACCCCGGCCTGCCACCGGCCAGCCTCGACGAGTGCATCGACCAGCTCCTGGCGCGGGCCCTGCCGGGATTGCGCCTGCTGGTCAGCGTGCGCCAGCGGCCGGACTGGAACCTTCCTCGCCTGCTGCTGGCCGGCGAGCTGCTGGAGCTGGATGCCACCCAATTGGCCTTCGACCGCCAGCAGCACGACCAACTGGTGGAGCAACTGGCACCGCACCTCAGCGTCGCACTGCGCGACGAACTCTGGCAGGAGACCGAAGGATGGTGCGCCGGCGTGCGCCTGCACCTGTCCGGCAAGGCACCGGCCAGCGCCAGTGCCCAGCACTGCTGGCTCAAGGAATACCTCGACCACGAGTTGCTCAACCGCCTGAGCCCCGAGGAAACCGACTGCCTGTTCGGCCTGGCCCACCTGCCCAAGGTCTCCGCCGAGCTCTGCCGGCACCTCTGGGAAGACAGCGACGGCGCCGGACTTTTCGAGCGCCTGCTGGCACGCCAGGCCTTCTGCATGCCGCTGGACGAACACGGCACCTGGTACCGCGTGCTGCCCGCCGTGGCGCGGGCCCTGCGCCACCGCCTCAGCGACGCCGCCGCCTCCCGCCTGCACCTCAGTGCCTGCCGCATGTTCATCGCCAGCGGCCAGGTGGAGGAAGCCATCGAACAGGCGCTCTGCGCCGGACGGCCGGAAGCGGCGGCGAACTACCTGGAACACCTCGGCCAGGAATGGCTGACCGGCGAACAGCACCTGGCCCGCCTCCTCGCCTGGCGGTCACGCCTGCCCATCGCGCTGCTGGAAAGCACACCACGCCTGCTCAGCCTGAATGCCTGGGGCCTGCTGATCTCCTGGCGCCTGGACGAAGCCGAAGCCTGCATCGCCAAGCTCGGCCACTTCCTCCCGCAACCCACCGCCCAGCGCAACCGCAAGCTGCTGGCCAACTGCCAGGCGCTGCAAGGCGTGCTTGCGGCCTTGCGCAGCCAGTCCCCATCCCGCGCGCGGCAGTACTGCAGCGAGGCCCTGGAGCACCTCCCCGAGCACGACTGGATGCCGATCCTGTTCTGCTACTCCAGCCTGGCGCGGGTCGCCATGGCCAGCGGCGCCCCGGAGGACGCGCAACCGCACCTGCACAAGGCGCTGGAGATCGCCCGCCGCCAGGGCAGCCTGCTGTTCGAGGTGCTGATCAACCTGGACCGCATCCGCCTGTTGCTGCTCCGCGGCGAGTTCGGCCGCGCCCAGAGCCTGCTGGAACAGAGCTTCGCGCTGATCGGCCAACGCAAGCAGGTGGACAGCCTGATGCTCGGCCGCCTGCACCTGATCCAGGCCGAGCTGCACCTGATCGCCGACCGCCTGGACGACGCCGAGGGCGCCCTGCAGGCCGGCCTGGAGCAGGCCCAGGACTGCCACGACCCCTTCGTCCTGCACGGTTTCCTCGGCCTGGCGGAGCTGTACGCCCGTCGCGGCCAGTTCGACGAGGCCTTCCTGGAACTGCGCGAAGCCGAGCGGCAGATGCATTGCCGCCAGGTCTGGCGCTACATCTACGGTGGCGTGCTGCACCTGCAACGCATGCGCGTGCTGGCCCGCCAGGGCCGCTGGGAGCGCATCGAGCCAGTGGCCCTGCGCATCCAGCGCTACTTCACCGGCGAGCACGCCTGGATGGCACCGCTGGATTACCCCGCCCTGCCCTTGCGCAACCAATTGCTGCTGGCACGGGCGCAGTTGGAAGGCGGCCACCCCGAGCAGGCCGAAACCCTGCTGCGCCCCCTGCTGGAGCGTTGCCAGACCCTGCAGTTCGTGCCGCTGGGGTGCGAAGTGCAACTGGCCCTGGCCGCTGCCGGGCAAGCCCTGGGTCGGCCCGACGCCGGCCAGCTGGAACGCCAGGCCCTGGAGCAGGCCGAACGCCTGGGTATGCACGGCCTGTTGCGGGATCACCCGCTGCGGGACGGCGGCGTGACAGCCGATGCCCCGTCCAGCCTGCTCAGCCAGCGTGAGCGCGCCGTGCTGCAACTGCTGGCCGAAGGCTTCTCCAACCTGGAGATTGGCGGCCAGCTGTTCATCTCGGTCAACACCGTGAAAACCCACACCAAGAAGATCAACAGCAAGCTCGGCGTGAAACGCCGCACCCAGGCGGTGATGCGCGCCAAGAGCCTGGGGTTGCTGGTCTAGCCGCCTCCCCAGCGCCCCGCGACAAAATGGCGCAGCCCGCGATGCTGCTGGCCTGCGGGCGAACTACGCTTGCCTGTAGGAATGGCCCCCACAGCAATTCCTGACCCTGTAGTCAGGCATTTACAAAAGCTACAGAAGGCCCATTTTCCGCAGCCTTATGGCAACTATTAAAAAGTCTGATTAACAGTGCCACAGCCATTAACGGCAGGATGTTACGGACTGCAAGCCCGTACTGGCGCTGCCTTGATGGAAAGTCATTCAGCCGGGGGATGGAACCCGACACCGGAATTTCCGGTAAAAGACCCGCTTCGCCAGCGACGACGAGGCCTGGAACGGAAGCTGGGAATACGAAGTCGGATCATGACTTGTAGTTATTAGAAAGTTTTACTCCAGAACTGCTTGAAGCAGTTGCGGTTCCGATTGCAGAATGCCGCGCCACCCAGGTTTCGGCTGTTGCGATACCAGGCTGTTGAAAGGCGGATCCGCCTCGCCAGAGCACCATCCGCAGTGCACTGGTTCACCAGATCGATCACGCAGGAGATTTGAAGTGCACATCGGTGTTCCTCTCGAAAGCCAAGCTGGCGAGACGCGGGTTGCCGCGACGCCCGAAACCATCAAGAAGCTGGTGAGCCAGGGCCACCAGGTGACGGTGCAAAGCGGTGCCGGCGTCAACGCCAGCATCCCGGACAGCGCCTATGAGGCCGTCGGCGCCACCATTGGCAACGACGCGGCTGCCTTCGGCGCCGACCTGGTGCTGAAGGTGGTTGCCCCGACCGAGGGCGAGCTGGCGCACATGCGCGCCGGTGCCGTACTGGTCGGCATGCTCAACCCCTTCAGCAACGAGACCATCGCGCGCATGAACGCCCGCGGCATCACCGCCTTCGCCCTCGAAGCGGCGCCGCGCACCTCCCGCGCCCAGAGCCTCGACGTGCTGTCGTCCCAGGCCAACATCGCCGGCTACAAGGCGGTGATGCTGGCGGCCAACCACTACCCGCGCTTCATGCCCATGCTGATGACCGCCGCCGGCACCGTGAAAGCCGCCCGCGTGCTGGTTCTCGGCGCCGGCGTCGCCGGCCTGCAGGCCATCGCCACGGCCAAGCGCCTGGGCGCGGTGATCGAGGCCTCCGACGTGCGCCCGGCGGTGAAGGAGCAGATCGAGTCCCTCGGCGCCAAGTTCGTCGACGTGCCCTTCGAAACCGATGAAGAGCGCGAATGCGCCCAGGGTGTCGGCGGCTATGCCCGTCCGATGCCGCAATCCTGGATGGAACGCCAGGCCAAGGCCGTGCACGAGCGCGCCAAGCAATCCGACATCGTCATCACCACCGCGCTGATTCCGGGCCGCAAGGCGCCGACGCTGCTGCACGAGGCCACTGTCGCCGAAATGAAGCCGGGCTCCGTGGTCATCGACCTGGCCGCAGCCCAGGGTGGCAACTGCCCGCTGACCGAAGCCGACCAGGTGGTGATCAAGCACGGCGTGACCATCGTCGGCCACAGCAACCTGGCGGCCATGGTGCCGGCAGACGCCTCGGCCCTCTATGCACGCAACCTGCTGGACTTCCTCAAGCTGGTCATCGACAAGGACGGCCAGCTCACCATCAACCTCGAAGACGACATCGTCGCCGCGTGCCTGATGTGCCGCGACGGCAACGTTGTGCGCAGCAACGGCGCTCCCGCCGCGTCCACTGCTCCGCGCAAAGAGAACGCATAAGGATAGAGACCATGGACCTGATTTCCGACGGCATCTACAACCTGATCATCTTCGTGCTGGCCATCTACGTCGGCTACCACGTGGTGTGGAACGTCACCCCGGCCCTGCACACCCCGCTGATGGCCGTGACCAACGCCATCTCGGCCATCGTGATCGTCGGCGCCATGCTGGCCGCCGCCCTCACCGTCACCCCGCTGGGCAAGGCGATGGGCACCCTGGCCGTGGCCCTGGCCGCAGTAAACGTCTTCGGTGGCTTCCTGGTCACCCGTCGCATGCTGGAAATGTTCAAGAAGAAAGCGCCGAAAGCGGCCGCGGAGAAACACTGACCATGAGCATGAACCTGATCACTGTTCTCTACCTCGTCGCCTCGGTGTGCTTCATCCAGGCGCTCAAGGGCCTGTCGCACCCGACTTCGTCCCGTCGCGGCAACCTGTTCGGCATGGTCGGCATGGCCATCGCCGTCGTCACCACCGTCGGCCTCATCTATAAGCTGGGCGCGGACATTGCCACCCAGGGCATCGGCTACGTGATCGTCGGCCTGCTGGTCGGCGGCACCGCCGGCTCGATCATGGCCAAGCGCGTGGAAATGACCAAGATGCCGGAGCTGGTGGCCTTCATGCACAGCATGATCGGCCTGGCCGCGGTGTTCATCGCCATCGCCGCCGTGGTCGAGCCCCAGTCTCTGGGCATAGTCGCCGCCCTGGGCGACGCCATCCCGGCCGGCAACCGCCTGGAACTGTTCCTCGGTGCAGCCATCGGTGCCGTCACCTTCTCCGGCTCGGTGATCGCCTTCGGCAAGCTGTCCGGCAAGTACAAGTTCCGCCTGTTCCAGGGTGCCCCGGTGCAGTTCGCCGGCCAGCACAAGCTGAACCTGCTGGTGGGCCTGGCCATCATCGGCCTGGGCCTGTACTTCACCTTCACCGGCAACATCGGCGCCTTCGCCCTGCTGGTGGCCCTGGCCTTCGTCATCGGCGTGCTGATCATCATCCCGATCGGTGGTGCCGACATGCCGGTCGTGGTGTCCATGCTGAACAGCTACTCGGGCTGGGCGGCGGCCGGTATCGGCTTCTCGCTGAACAACTCGATGCTGATCGTCGCCGGCTCCCTGGTGGGCTCCTCCGGTGCGATCCTGTCGTACATCATGTGCAAGGCGATGAACCGCTCCTTCTTCAACGTCATCCTCGGTGGCTTCGGCGCCGAAGCCGACGCAGGTGCCGCAGCGGGTAGCAAGGAACAGCGTCCGGTGAAGTCCGGCTCCAGCGACGACGCCGCCTTCCTGCTGACCAACGCCGACAGCGTGATCATCGTCCCCGGCTACGGCCTGGCGGTGGCCCGTGCCCAGCACGCGCTGATGGAGCTGTCCGAGAAGCTGAGCCATCGCGGTGTCAACGTGAAGTACGCGATCCACCCGGTAGCCGGCCGTATGCCGGGCCACATGAACGTCCTGCTGGCCGAGGCCGAAGTGCCCTACGAGCAGGTGTTCGAGATGGAAGACATCAACTCCGAGTTCGGCCAGGCCGACGTGGTGCTGGTCCTGGGCGCCAACGACGTGGTCAACCCGGCGGCGAAGAACGACCCCAAGTCGCCCATCGCCGGCATGCCGATCCTGGAAGCCTTCAAGGCCAAGACAATCATCGTCAACAAGCGCTCCATGGCCAGTGGCTACGCCGGCCTGGACAACGAACTGTTCTACATGGACAAGACCATGATGGTGTTCGGCGACGCCAAGAAGGTGATCGAGGACATGGTCAAGGCTGTCGACTAAGCCCTGTACCGCGATCCCAGAAACCCCGGCCTGGCGCCGTAATGCTGTTCACTTAAGCGCGCATGACTCGCTCCCCTCTCCCATTTATGGGAGAGGGGCTGGGGGAGAGGGTTGATATCCCTGCGAAACAGTCGTTTCCCCCCTCTCCCTAACCCTCTCCCCAAAGGGGCGAGGGGACTGATCGAGTCCCGTTACTTCTTATGTGAACAGCATTACGGCCTGGCGCCGGGGTTTTTGTTTTGGACTGGCACTCCTCAGGGCGAAGCATTGTGGGAGCGAATTCATTCGCGAAGCAGGCCGAAGGCCTGCCCCAAAAGCCGTGAGTCACTTCGCGCCTCAATCGCGAATGAATTCGCTCCTACAGTTGGTTTCTGCCATGGAACCGACAGAAGGCCCTGAATAGAGCCATTTCTTCGACCTTGGTATAGAAGCCGTCCCCACCCTCACCCCCTAGACTGCGCGCCTCCTACCGTTGTCCGAGGTTTTCCCCATGTACTCCGATCGCGTGCGCCTGCCCTCCCTGCTGAGCAAGGTGATGAGTGCGGCCGAGGCCGCTGCCCTGATCCAGGACGGCATGACCGTCGGCATGAGTGGTTTTACCCGCGCCGGCGAAGCCAAGGCCGTGCCCCAGGCGCTGGCCACCCGCGCCAAGGAACAACCACTGCAGATCAGCCTGATGACCGGCGCCAGCCTGGGCAACGACCTCGACAAGCAACTCACCGAAGCCGGCGTGCTGGCCCGGCGCATGCCCTTCCAGGTGGACAGCACCCTGCGCAAGG
Source organism: Pseudomonas sp. Q1-7 (assembly GCF_028010285.1). Lineage (NCBI taxonomy): Bacteria > Pseudomonadati > Pseudomonadota > Gammaproteobacteria > Pseudomonadales > Pseudomonadaceae > Pseudomonas > Pseudomonas sp. Q1-7. The sequence goes on along the minus strand of NZ_CP116304.1, from coordinate 119,850 downwards.
CGATCAACGACGGTTCGGTGATGTTCATCGACCAGCACCTGTCCGAGACCGTCGAACTGCTGCGCAACCACCAGCTCAAGTTGCCGGATATCGCCGTGATCGAGGCCGTGGCCATCACCGAGCAGGGCCACATCGTACCCACCACCTCGGTGGGCAACTCCGCCAGCTTCGCGATCTTCGCCCGGCAGGTGATCGTCGAGATCAACCTTGCGCACAACCCCAACCTGGAAGGCCTGCACGACATCTATATCCCCACCTACAGGCCCACCCGCACGCCGATTCCGCTGACCCGCGTGGACGATCGCATCGGCAGCACGGCGATCCCGATCCCACCGGAGAAGATCGCCGCCATCGTCATCACCGAGCAGCCGGACTCCCTGTCCACCGTGCTGCCGCCGGACCAGGAAACCCAGGCCATCGCCGATCACCTGATCGCCTTCTTCAAGCGCGAAGTGGATGCCGGGCGCATGAGCAACAGCCTGGCGCCACTGCAGGCCGGCATCGGCAGCATCGCCAATGCCGTGATGTGCGGCCTGATCGAGTCGCCCTTCCAGAACCTCAGCATGTATTCCGAAGTGCTGCAGGACTCCACCTTCGACCTGATCGACGCCGGCAAGCTCAGCTTTGCCTCGGGCAGCTCCATCACCCTCTCGGCGCGCCGCAACGCCGACGTGTTCGGCAACCTCGAACGCTACAAGGACAAGCTGGTACTGCGTCCGCAGGAAATCTCCAACCACCCGGAAGTGGTGCGGCGCCTGGGCATCATCGGCATCAACACCGCCCTGGAGTTCGACCTCTACGGCAACGTCAACTCCACCCACGTGGGTGGCACGAAAATGATGAATGGCATCGGCGGCTCCGGCGACTTCGCCCGAAACGCCCACCTGGCCATCTTCGTCACCAAGTCCATTGCCAAGGGCGGCGCCATTTCCAGTGTGGTGCCGATGGTCAGCCACGTGGACCATACCGAGCACGACGTCGACATCCTGGTCACCGAACAGGGCCTGGCCGACCTGCGCGGCCTGGCGCCCCGCGAGCGTGCTCGCGTGATTATCGACAACTGTGTGCACCCGGATTACCGCCAGGCGCTGCAGGATTACTTCAGTGCAGCCTGCGCCAAGGGCGGCCACACCCCGCATCTGCTGCGCGAAGCGATGTCCTGGCACATCAATCTGGAAGAAACCGGTCAAATGCTGGCCAGCTGACCGCTTCTGAGCGAAACAGTTATAGGCTTGTAAGTATTGATTCTGAAAACAGGGTCAAAAAACAGTTTCTGAAAATCGGCAACTGTACCGTTCAAAAGCCCTGCTGTTTCGCTCATTCACAGGAAAAAACATTGCCATATGCTGAATCACGAGTGATTCAATGGCACACCCATACAGCTGAGCATTATTTCGACAAAACAGTTGATAAGCATGCTAAGCAACACCAGAGCAATTTAGAGCAACTGTGACTACAGCGGCAGCTGTTCCGGGTCCATCATAGGCACCAGTTGATAACCAAGCCCCGTCACAAGCGGGAAGGACCTGCCGCCATGGAACGTACCCTCAGTTCCGACCTGATTTTCGATAGCGCCGAACAATCCCCGAAATCCTCGTGGGCCCTGCGCGCCGTTTCCACCCTGCTGCTGTGGCAGCGTCGCGTCGCCAGCCGCCATCAACTGGCCATGCTCGACGCCCGCCTGCTGGCCGACGCCGGCATCAGCGAAGCCCAGCGCGAAGCCGAACTGAACAAGCCCTTCTGGCGCTAAGCAGTTCGCCGGGCGCACAGCCCGTCAGCAACACAGCAGACCGAACCCGTCGCCGCCCGCGACGGGTTTTGTCGTTTCCGGTTCCGTAAAACACCCCTACAGCCCCGCACTGCGGTGCCGCGCGGCAATACTCGGACGCTGCCCGCTTCCTACCCTGCCGGCACAGCTGGCTCACATCCGACCAATACAGTTTCAGCAAAAACACATCTGCTACAGCACAATTCAATCTGTCTGTGACTGCACAGTCTTGCTTGTGAACGCGATCATGACCCTCCATAAGCCAATCCCCGCACCGCAGCGGGAAGGACAAGCGTCATGGACCGCACCCTCACTGCCTCTGCCACCTCCGCCCAACTGCGCAGCAGCCACTCCGCAGCCCCCTGGTACCTGCGCCTGGCCGCCACCCTCGGCCAATGGCGGCGCAACGCCCGCACCCGGCGCCAACTGGCACAGCTGGACGCACGCGCGCTGGCGGACGTGGGGATCAGCCCGAGCGAGCGCTACCAGGAGCTGGAGCGCCCCTTCTGGCGTTGAGCGGGTGCTCGTCCTCCACGCGGAAGAGGCACCAGCCGGAATGCGGCCAAGCGCGTAACAGCGCTTGGCCAGCACTGGCCCGAAAGCCCTGTCTTGACTAGGCTTTCCACCCAGTCGGCAGCATTTCTCGCATTGCCGCTCCGGTCAGCAAAAGGAGCCACCCATGACCTCTTTCCGCCTGCTCAGCGCCGCCGCCCTTCTGGTGCTCGCCACCAGCGCCTCGGCCACCAGCTTCGTGGTCACCACTGACGCCGTCGTCGGCGCGATCGGCGCCACGTCGGATGCCACGTCGGACGTCACCTCGTCCTTCAGCGACGACAAGATCGTCCTCGCCGCCCGTGACGACGCCGCCAGCTTCGTCGCCAGCGCCGGCGACATCCGGGGTGCCCAGTTGGAAGCCGCGTTCAAACACATCCGCAGTGTCCAGCCGCAACTGGCTGCCAGCGACCTGCAATTGGCCCAGGCCATCCTGACCCTCTGACCCTGCCTTCCGGGCCGCGCCCTCGCGCGGCCCAACGGTGGCTCGCCCAGTGCCGCCTGGCCCTTGACCGGCCATTCCGCTAACCTTCGCGCCCGATGCCCAGAAGCAGAGAACTGCCGAAGGGTAATTCCGTCCAATCCCTTAGAAATTTCCTACGGAGAGCCTCCATGCGCCGCCCGCTGTCTGTCGCCGCAGCCCTCGCCCTTACCCTGATTGCCGCTGCCGCCCAGGCACAAACCCTGGTGGCGACCAGCAACATCATCGTCCGCGCGCTGGACCGCTCCCTGGACTTCACGTCCGATACCACCACCTCCATCCGCGACATGAAGGTGGTGATGGCCGCCCGCGACGACGCGGCCAGCTTCGTCGCCAGCGCTGGCGACATCCGCGGCGCCCAGTTGGAGGCGGCCTTCGGCGCTCTGCGCGAGCGCTTCCCGCAAGCCCGCGAGGCCAGCGACCTGGCCCTGGCGGAAAGCATCCTCGCCCTCTGACCGGCCGCGAGGGCAGCCCCCTGAACGCCTGGCTTCGACTGTTCTGCCTGGGTGGTCTGCTGTTGGCCAGCAGCGTCCAGGCCGAATTGCGCCTGGTGCTGGATGGCGAGGACCTGACCCCGGCCCAACGCCAGGCCAGCCAGCAGTTGCTGGATGAAGCCCTGGCTGCCCTGCCGCCGGCTTTCGTCCAGCGCCTGGACCGGCAGGTGGAAGTCGGCTGGAGCGTTGACCTGCCGGAGAACGGCTACGGCCGCGCCACCCGCTTCGACGCCCTGGTGCTCAACCGCAACCTGCTGCCCAGCCTCACCGATGGCAGCGCGGCGCAGCAGAAGACCAACCGCGTCCATGGCACGGTGCGCCGCGAGCTGCTCGCCACCGTGCTCCACGAGCTGGCCCACCTCTACGACCGCGCCCGCCTCTGGTCCGCCAGCGACCGGGTGCGGCAGTTCCGCTGCCGCAACCGGGCGTCCAGCAGTGGCCTGGTCGGCCTGCCCGGGGACTGCCGCGGGCAGACCGAGCGCCGCTTCACCCTGAGCGACGACCCGCGCCTGCTCGACCTCGCCGGCTGGCCGCAGTACGTCGGCAAGCGCGGCATGCGCGAGCAGGACAACCACCAGGTGGCGCGCAGCCCGGACATTTACGAGCTGACCAATCCCCGCGAGTTCGTCGCGGTGAACATGGAGTACTTCCTCCTCGACCCGGCCTACGCCTGCCGACGCCCGGCGCTGCATCGTTATTACCGCGAACACTTCGGCTGGGCACCCGCCCGGCAGGCCGCGTGCAACGACGGCTACGCCTACCTCAACGCCGGCCGCGACTTCGGCAAGCAACCGCTGGGCAAGCTCGACCCCGAGCGCGTCTATGAAGTGGACTACCTGTTCGCCGAAGCCAACCAGAACTGGGTCAGCCGCTGGGGCCACAGCATGTTGCGCCTGGTGATCTGCGCCCCGGGCCGCCCACGCGGGCCGGACTGCCGCCTCGACCTCGACCAGCACCTGGTGCTCTCCTACCGCGCCTTCGTCGGCGACGTGCAACTGTCCAGTTGGGACGGCCTCACCGGCGCCTATCCGTCACGCCTGTTCGTGCTGCCCCTGCACCAGGTGATCGAGGAATACACCAAGGTGGAACTGCGCAGCCTGGCTTCGGTGCCGCTCACGCTCAGCCGCGAGGAGGTGGAGCACCTGGTGGAGCATGCCGCCGAGATGCACTGGAGCTACGACGGCGACTACTGGTTCCTGTCCAACAACTGCGCGGTGGAAACCCTCAAGCTGCTGCGCAGCGGCACCGACCACCCGGCCCTGCGCGACCTCGACAGCATCATGCCCAACGGCCTGCTCAAAGTGCTGGAAGGTCGTGGCGTGGCCGACCGCACGCCCCTGGACGACCCCAAGGAGGCCCTGCGTCTGGGCTATCGCTTCGATTCCTTCCGCGACCGCTACCAAGCCATGTTCGGAATACTCCGCGAACGCCTGCGGGTGCCCCAGGAACAGGTCGAGGACTGGCTGGCGCTCAGTGCCGAACAACGCCGGCCCTGGATCGCCAAGGCTGACCTGCGCGCCAGCGCCGCCCTGCTCCTGCTGGAGCAGGCCGCCCAGCGCCGGCAATTGCTGCTGGCCCAGGATGAACTCAAGCGCAATTACCTCAGTTCCCGCGAGCAGGCCGGGCAAACGCCCTTCGCCAAGGCCGGCGGCACCCTGGAACAGCTGCTCGCCAACAGCGGCTTCCTCAGCCGTCCGGCGGAGATGCTGCAAGGCGGCTATGGCCTGCCGCAGAGCGCCGAATGGCAGCGCCTGGAAGCCGAGAGCCGCAGTCGCCAGCAGACCATGCGCAAACTCAGCGACGACCTCGACCGCGAGGTGCGCAGCCTGCTGGCGCCTCAACGCATGGCCGAGTTGAACGCCACCGAGGCCAACCTCAAAGCCATCGGTGCGCACCTGCGCCAGCTGCACAAGGACGCGGGCGGTCTGGTGCTGCCCTGAGCGTCGATCATGGGTTTCGCTCCGCTCGCGGAACGCCGCCCGACCCATCCTACGAATACCTCGTATCGATCCACCCATCGCGGGTTATCCGGACGCCGCTGGTGGAGGTGAAAAGCGACATCCACCCTACGCACGTCCGTGAATCCAAGGCTGGAGCCGTCGTCGGGTGGATCACGCTTCATCGATCCACCATTCGCGGGTCATCCGGACGCCGCGGGTGGAGGTGAAAAGCGACATCCACCCTACGCACGTCCATGAATCCAAGGCTGGTGCCGTCGTCGGGTGGATCACGCCTCATCGATCCACCATTCGCGGGTCATCCGGACGCCGCGGGTGGAGGTGAAAAGCGACATCCACCCGACGCACGTCCGTGAATCCGAGGCTGGTGCCGTCGTAGGGTGGATCACGCTTCATCGATCCACCATTCGCGGGTCATCCGAACGCCGCGGGTGGATGTGAAAAGCGACATCCACCCTACGCACGTCCGTGAATCCGAGGCTGGTGCCGTCGTAGGGTGGATCACGCCTCATCGATCCACCATTCGCGGGTCATCCGGACGCCGTGGCGTGGATGTGAAAAGCGACATCCACCCTACGCACGTCCATGAATCCAAGGCTGGTGCCGTCGTAGGGTGGATCACGCCTCATCGATCCACCATTCGCGGGTCATCCGAACGCCGCGGGTGGATGTGAAGAGCGACATCCACCCTACGCACGTCCATGAATCCAAGGCTGGTGCCGTCGTAGGGTGGATCACGCCTCATCGATCCACCATTCGCGGGTCATCCGAACGCCGCGGGTGGATGTGAAAAGCGACATCCACCCTACGCACGTCCATGAATCCGAGGCTGGTGCCGTCGTAGGGTGGATCACGCTTCATCGATCCACCATTCGCGGTTCATCCGGACGCCGCGATTCACAGCTGCTCCTCGTCCTCCTCCGGCAATTGCGGGTCCAGGCTGAGCCAGGGCAGGCGGTTCTTCACCTAGATATGCCGGTCCGCCGGGGCCTGCTCCGGCCGATCCAGGGTGGCGATGGTCAGGTCCAGGGTGTCCGGGCTGAGGCGGGTGAACAGCGCCAGCTGGCTGCCGCAGCGGTTGCAGAAGTAGCGGATGCAGCTCGCGGACGAGGCGTATTCGGCGGGCGTTCCCTGGGTCCAGCGGAAACCCTGCCGGGGCACGGTGGCCCAGGTGGTGACGATGCCACCGGTGGTGCGCCGGCAGATCGAACAGTGGCAGTGGGCGACGTTGTCCAGCGCGGCGTCCACGGCGTAGCGCAACTGCCCACAATGGCAGCCGCCGGTATGCAGTTCGGCCATGGCGAATCTCCGGGTCCGGGCTGTCTTTTACCCTAGCAGGCGGTTGCGCAACATCGCCCGGATGCAGAAGATGCTCGTCACCTGCCTGACCGGGATGTCGCCGTGCTCACCCTTCTCGAAGCCCTCTGGCCGCTCTTCGCCCTGATCGTCGGCGGCTACCTCCTGCGCCGCTGGGACTTCCCCGGCGAAACCTTCTGGCCTGCCGCCGAGCGCCTGAACTATTTCATCCTGTTCCCCGCCCTGCTGTTCAGCAGCCTGGCCAGCGCGCCGCTGGACAACCCCGCGCTGCCACGCTTGGCCGTGGCGGTATTCCTCGGCCTCGGCATCGGCTGGGCCGCCCTGCTTCTGGCGCGGCGCCTGCTGGGCTGGGGGGCGTCGCGGTTCGGCGCCATCACCCAAGGCATCCTGCGCTTCAACACCTACCTGGGACTGGCCGCCATCGGCAGCCTGCATGGCAAGGACGGCCTGGCCATCGCCGCGCTGATGCTGGCGCTGATGGTGCCGACCGTGAACCTGATGTCGGTCTGGGCCCTGACCGCCGAACGCGGCGTCACCCTGCGCGGCCTGCTGCTGCCGGTGGTGAAGAACCCGTTGATCCTCGCCTGCCTGGCCGGCGCCCTGTTCAACCTGGCCGGCTTCGGCCTGGTGGGCGGCAGCGACCGCCTGCTCAACCTGCTGGCGGTGGCCAGCCTGCCCCTGGGCCTGCTCTGCGTTGGCGCCGCCCTGCGCCCGCAGGAGCTGGCCGGGGAAGTGCCGGCACTGGCCTGGAACTGCGTCCTGCGGCTACTGGCGATGCCCGCCCTCGCCTTCCTGGTGGCCCGCGCGCTCGGCCTGCCGCCCATGGAAAGCAGCATCCTGGTGCTGTTCTTCGCCCTGCCCACCGCGCCCACCGCGTACGTGCTGACCCGTCAGCTGGGCGGCGACAGCCACCTGATGGCCGGCCTCATCACCCTGCAGACGCTGCTCGCCGCCGGCAGCCTGCTGCTGGTGATGCAGCTTCTCGCCACCTGAGCCGAAGGTGGCCTGAGCGCCGTTCGTCGAAGAATCCCCATACAATCGGCAGCGATCACCGCCGAAAGCTGGATGAAAGGTTGCGGGCTTAGCATCCACGCCACTCCCGGCGCAGACCGGTACCCCGACAACAACAAGATTGGTGATCGCCATGCTTCGTTCCTGCCGCCGCTCCGGCGCCCTTCCGTCTTCCCTCCGCACGTCTCCAGCCGCGCGCTGATCCCTCCCGCCCCGCCCGAATCACGCCCGGAGAACCGCCATGCTGACTCTGCTCGGCTTTGCCATGGTCATCTGCTTCATGTACCTGATCATGACCAAGCGCCTGTCCGCCCTGATCGCCCTGATCATCGTCCCCATCGCCTTCGCCCTGATCGGCGGCTTCGCCGCGGGCATCGGCCCGATGATGCTGGAAGGCATCGGCAAGCTCGCCCCCACCGGCGTGATGCTGATGTTCGCCATCCTCTACTTCGCCCTGATGATCGATTCCGGCCTGTTCGACCCGGCCGTGCGCAAGATCCTCAAACTGGTGAAAGGCGACCCGTTGAAGGTCTCCATGGGCACCGCCGCCCTGGCCCTGATCGTCTCCCTCGATGGCGACGGCGCCACCACCTACATGATCTGCGTCGCCGCCCTGCTGCCGCTGTACAGCCGTCTGGGCATGAGCCCGCTGATCATGGCCGGCCTGATCATCCTCGCCGGCGGCATCATGAACATGACCCCCTGGGGCGGCCCCACCGCCCGCGCCGCCAGCGCCCTGCACGTAGACCCGTCGGACATCTTCGTGCCGATGATTCCGGCCATGGCCGCTGGCGCGCTGGCCCTGTTCGGCCTGGCCTGGGCCTACGGCAAACGCGAGCGCGCGCGCCTCGGCGTGCTGCACCTGCCGGACGACCAGCTCAACCATGACGAGATCAGCGTGTCGCAGTTCCCGGAAGCCCGCCGGCCGAAACTGCTGTGGGTGAACGCGGCCCTGACCGCCGCCCTGATGGCGACCCTGATCGCCGGCCTGCTGCCGCTGCCGGTGCTGTTCATGATCGCCTTCAGCATCGCCATGATCGTCAACTACCCCTGCCTGCAACAGCAGAAAGAGCGGGTCGCCGCCCACGCCGGCAACGTCCTGGCGGTGGTCGGGCTGATCTTCGCCGCCGGCATCTTCACCGGCATCCTGTCCGGCACCGGCATGGTGGACGCCATGTCGAAAAGCCTGCTGGCGGTCATCCCGCCGTCCATGGGCCCCTACATGGCGGTGATCACCGCGATCGTGAGCATGCCGTTCACCTTCTTCATGTCCAACGACGCTTTTTATTACGGCGTATTACCGGTTCTGGCCGAGGCCGCCAGCCACTACGGCATCAGCCCGGTGGAGATGGCGCGGGCCTCTATCGTAGGCCAGCCGGTGCATCTGCTGAGCCCGTTGGTGCCCTCCACCTACCTGCTGGTGGGCCTGGCCAAGGTGGAATTCGGCGATCACCAGCGGTTCACGTTGAAGTGGGCGGTGATGGTTTGCCTGTGTATCCTCCTCGCCGCCCTGCTACTGGGTGTGTTCCCGCTCTTCGGGTCCCACTGACAGCCGCTGAATGACACGCTGAACAAGCCGGAAACTGCGTAAGCTCTTTCCGGCTTGTTCATGTTCCATCCCTAGACCAAGAAACTTGCGAGGATCAACGCATCATGGAATGGCTGACCAGCCCGGAAATCTGGGTCGCCTTCTTCACCCTGACCGCCCTGGAAATCGTCCTCGGCATCGACAACATCATCATGATCGCCATCCTCGTGGGGCGCATGCCGCCGCATATGCAGGCACGCACCCGCTTCTTCGGCCTGGCGCTGGCGATGGTCACCCGGATCGCCCTGCTGCTGTCCATCACCTGGATCATGCGACTCACCAACGACCTGTTCCATCTGTTCGGCCAGGGCATCTCCGGTCGCGACCTGATCCTCTTCTTCGGTGGCCTGTTCCTGCTGTGGAAGAGCACCACCGAGATGTACCACAGCCTGGAAGGCGAAGATGAAACAGAAGCGACCCCCGCCTCAGGCGCGGCGCGCAACTTCATCGGCACCATCGTCCAGATCGCCATCATCGACATCGTGTTCTCCCTGGACTCGGTGATCACCGCCGTCGGCATGGTCTCCCACGTGCCGGTGATGGTCGCCGCGATCATCGTCGCCGTGCTGGTGATGATGCTGGCCGCCGGCACCATCAGCGACTTCATCGACAAGCACCCGAGCTTGAAGATGCTGGCCCTCTCCTTCCTGGTCGTGGTCGGTACCGTGCTGATCGCCGAATCCTTCGAAGTCCACGTGCCAAAGGGCTACGTCTACTTCGCCATGGCCTTCTCCCTGGCCGTGGAGGCGCTGAACATCCGCGCCCGCATCGCCCGTGGCCGCAAGGAAGACCCGGTGAAATTGCGCAAGGACATTCCTGGGCAGTAAGCCGAAGCAATGAAAAACGGGGCCGAATGGCCCCGTTTTTCATTGCGCACGGCTTACCTGTAGGAGCGAATTCATTCGCGAAGCAGGCCGAAGGCCTGCCTTTAGCCCTCCTCAGAGTGCAGCTGCGCTGCCCATCGCGAATGAATTCGCTCCCACAAGGGATCGCGCGCTTCCCCTCAATACCCCTTCAACTCCTCCGGTTTGAAACCCCGGAAGCTGCCGCTGCCCAGCACCCGCTGGAGCAGGCAGTCCATGGTCTGCGGGTCGTTGTCGAAGCCGCCGTGGCTGCTGCTGCGGCTGTCCGGGCTGCTGCTGGCGGACACCACCAGGGTGCTGCCCGCGGGCTGCCTGGGCGGCAGAAACTTCTGCATGCCCAGCAGCGGCACCCGCCTGCGCTTGTCTTCCAGGGCATTGGACACCAGGTAGAGCAGCGACTTGCGGTAGGCCCCGGCGACGTTGTCCTCCTGCTCCGCCTGGTCCGAGAGCACGAATAGCGTCTGCTGGCGGATGCCCTGGCCCAGCGCCTTGAGGAAGGTGGCTTCGTACAGCGCCAGGGTGCAGGCCGGCGCGAACAGCAGCAGGTTGTGGATAACCGGACCGCCCAGGGTCTGCCAGGCCTGCAGCAACCGTGCATGCCAGATGGCGCCGGCGCTGTGCCCTACCAGGTGCACCTTGGGCGCCTGGGCACCCTGGGCCGCCAGCCAGCCGAGCAGGCGCTGCAGCGCCAGCATGCCGGCCGCACGGCGCTGGAAGGCCCGTTCGGCGTCCAGCTTCATCTCCTGCCAGAGGGCAAATCCCAGGGGCTGCGCCAGGCTTTCCATCTGGTTGTCCCACCAGGAGCTGACCGAGCCGACCCGCTGTCCTACCAGTGGCAGCTTGCTCAGGAGGATGTCGCCCAGCTCGGCGAACAGACCGGTTTCCCAGATGAAATGCAGCTCGTGCACGCCGTTGTCGCGGAACGCCGGCCGCCACTTGAAGGCGCGCATGGCCGAGGCATTCACGCTGTTCAGCCCGCCGTGGGCATACAACAGCAGGTGCCGGGGCTTGCTGTGCTGCAGCTCTTCAATGATGGCCTCGACCTGGGCCAGGTCGGAGGCGTACTGGCCCAGGCCGTCGAACTGGCCGTCATCGATGTGCAGGTAGTGCAGGTAGATGGCTTCCTGCGGCGGGCCGAGCAACGCCAGGCGTGCGGTGCCGCCATCGGAAACATAGCGGGTGGCGGTATCGGTGATCCCGTGATTGACCCTGACCCCCAACTGCGCCACCCAGACATCCCAGACATTGCACTCGAAATCGGCATAGCTCCACAGCGCCACCCCCGCCTGGGTCGACTGGCCGTAGCGATACCCGCCCCAGTCGGTTCCCCAGGAGTTCTGCACCAGGAAGCCGTCGCGGGTGTAGCCGATGATCGCGAAGGCATGGCCACCGCCGACATCCGGCGCATCCGGCTTCCAGTCGATCACGCCACGGCGCGGCGCCCGCCAGCCTTCGTGGGTCCGCGCCGAAGCGAACAGCACGCCCACGTCACGCAGCGCGGCCTGCACGTCGTTGATCCGCGAGAAGACCCGAAAGTAGGCACCCAGGGGGATGTCCTGGGCTTCCTGCTGGATCAGCGGCGTCAGCCCGTCCTTGTGCGTCAGCGGCCAGCTGCCGTCCAGGCAGACGCCGTGCTTGTGCCAGCCCTTCATGGCGCCACGGGCGCTGCTGTAGTCGTAGTTCTCCCCCGGCCACTGATCATAACGACGCGCCATGGCGAACAGCATCGCCGGGCTCACCCGACCCTCCAGGCCTTGCCGGCCGCGCAGGTAATTGACCGCCGCGGCCAGGCCGAAACCGGTGCAGGCGCCTTCCTCGCCCTGGTCGAGGATGTGCAGCAACGGCCAGTCCGGGTAGAGCTCGTCCGGCAGCGGGGACAGCGAGGCCGAATAGGTGAGATCGCGGAAGTCCATGGAATCGCGGCGAACATCCAGCGGCTTGGCAACGGCTTTCTTGCGGGGTTTGGCGGGGGCGGGGCGCTTGGCCATGCTGACCTCCTTGTCCGGGTTGGGGCTGCACAGGCAAGGATTGACCCCATTGCACCGCCAGGCTGGATTGCAGACGAATGGCGCGGCCGCCCACCACGGACAGCCATCCGAATGTTCGCCGGATATTTTGCAAGCCGTTGATTTACATGGCCTTTCAAGACTATCGATTGTGTTGATGATCCCTATCGCGAGTGATCACTTTTTAATCATCAGCCCATCCGTAACATTGGCCCCGTACCCGGTTTCCAGCCCCCACGAGGAGCCCACGATCATGAAAACCCAAGCCTTTGCCGCCCTGTTCATCGCCGCCCTGAGCACCTCCGTCTTCGCCCTTCCTGTCGGCTCTCATACGGTCCTGGGCGAGTCGAAGGAAAGCACCACCCGCCCGGTCATCGAGCCGGTGGCCGTTGAAGGTGGCTTCATGGTTCTGGACCGCGTGGCCGAAGGTGGCTCCGACCGTACCCCTGGCTTCCGCGTCGCCGAAGGCGGTTCCGACCGTACTCCTGGCTTCCGCGTAGCCGAAGGCGGCTCCGACCGTACCCCTGGCTTCCGCGTCGCCGAAGGCGGCTCCGACCGTACCCCTGGCTTCCGCGTCGCCGAAGGCGGCTCCGACCGTACTCCTGGCTTCCGCGTCGCCGAAGGTGGCTCCGACCGCACCAAGGCGTTCGATGTAGCCGAAGGCGGTTCCGACCGCCTGCTGCAGGCCCAGCGCGTCGGCTGATCGAGACACAGGCCACCCAGAAGCCCGGCGATTGCCGGGCTTTTTCATTGATGGGTTTGCCGTGCCGCTCAGTGATCGACGAAGCGCGGCACCTGCTCCCAGGGCATCCACAACTCGCCTTGCCATTCCAGCAACATCAACCGCTGGGACTGCCAGCTGAGCACCACGCGACGGGGCGAAGCGCCGTACAGGGAATGCTGGTCGCGCAGGGTCGGGATCACTTCCCGCGTCAGCCATTCATCCAACTGCCGGCATTCCGGGTGGCCAAAGCGCAGCAGGCCCTTGTAGAGGCCGGCCTCGTTGATGACATGGATCTCTTCCTCATGGCCGCTGGCATAGCGGATGCGCACCCGTCGGGTTTCGTGGGGCCGCACGCGCCGGTGCAGCGCCTGGGGATGGTGCAGCCCCAGCAGCCGGGCGAAGTCGTAGGCAGAGAACCAGGGTTGGTTGTCGATCATCACGCCGCACAGGGGGCGATCGTGGCGGTGGAAGAACATGGGGGTGTAGGCATCATCCATGGGTGCGTCTCCGTTCGCGGGTCAGGTTCGCCACCCCTCGTCGTCAAACGAAGGGTGGCGAATCGCGTGGGGTTGACGAACCGGGCAAACGGAACCGGCAGACCGCGAAGGTCTCCCCACGCGATCCGCCATTAGATGATGCAGCCGGGAAAACTGCATGTGAGCCGGTGCCTGCCAGAAACGTCCGCCGTTTCTCGCAGGCCCCGTAGGCGCCATCGCGCCGCTTGCCTCAGGTCGTCAAACCCGGTCGCGGCGTTGGCCGCGACCGGGGCACGTTAGGGAGGTGGGCAGGTGGGAACAAGGCCGGGAAAAGGGTTTGGGAAATTTCCACGGCAAGCCGAGGCCATGACCCACCCTAGAACAGGTTCAGCTGGTCCTGATCCCGTGCCGGGGGTGTGGCCGGGCGTTGCACCGTCGCGCCCAGGCGCTCGGCCAGCCCGGCCGCACGCTCGGCGCGGGTGGCAACCGCCTCCGTCAGCCGCGCCGGCAGGCCCCAGATTTCCACCTTCTTCTTCGCCCGGGTGATGCCGGTGTAGAACAGCGCACGGCTGAGCAGGGGGCTGGGCTGCTCCGGCAAGGCCAGCAGCACCTCGGTGAATTCCGAACCCTGGCTCTTGTGCACGGTCATGGCGAAGGCGCTGTCGTGGCTGGGCAGACGCGCCGGGGCGAAGGGGCGGTAACCCTCGTCGCCTTCGAAAAACACACGCAGGCCGTGGCGGGTGTTCAGGCACAGGCCGATATCGCCGTTGAACAGACCCAGGGCGTAGTCGTTCTGCCGCACCATCACCGCCCGCCCCGGATACCAGCGCTCGCGGGCGGGAATGCTCAGGCGCCGCTTGATGCGCGCCTCCAGTGCCTCGTTGATGCCGCCCACGCCCCAGGGCCCTTCACGCTGGGCGGTCAGGGCGCGGAAGCCATTGAAGGCGGCGAAGGCCGACGCCGGGTCGGCCGCCCGCACAGCGGCGAAGTAGGGCGCGTAACCCGCTTCCAGCCGTTCCAGCAGGCCGGCCGGGGTCGGCGTGGCATTCCAGGCCAGGTCCGGGTGGCCGCCGCGCAGCAGTTCCAGGGTGCCACGGGCATCGCCGCCATTGATCCGCCGGGCCAGTTCGCCGATGCCGCTGTCACCCGCGAAGCGGTGGCTGTGGGTCAGCAGCACCACGGCGTCGCCCAGGCGCGAGCGGGGTTGTTCCAGCGGCACCGGCTGGCCGGTGATGCGCGTCAGGTCGGCGGCCGCCGTCGCATCCAGGCCACGACCTTCGCAGAGTTCGGCGAACACCGCGCCGGCTTCCACCGCCGCCAACTGGTCCTTGTCGCCGAGGAGGATCAGCCGCGCCTGCGGCGGCAGGGCGTCGAGCAGCTTGGCCATCAGCGCCAGGTCGACCATGGAGGCTTCGTCCACCACCAGCACATCCAGCGGCAGCGGATTGTCGGCATGGTGGCGCACGTGCGGGCTGTCGCCCCGGCTGCCCAGCAGGCGGTGCAGGGTGCGTGCCTCCTCCGGCAGCGCGACCTTGATGGCGTCGCTCACCGGCAGCTCGGCCTTGGCGTTGCGGATGGCTTCGGCCATGCGCGCGGCGGCCTTGCCGGTGGGCGCGGCCAGGCCAATGGCCAGGCGCTGGCCGCCCGGTTGCTCCAGCAGCGCGGCCAGCAGCCGCACGACGGTGGTGGTCTTGCCGGTGCCCGGGCCGCCGGAGATCACCGCCAGGTTGCGCCGCACCGCCTGGGCGGCGGCGATGCGCTGCCAGTCCGGCTGCTGGGTGTTGCGGGCGAACAGGCGGGCGAGGGATTCGCCCAACTGCGCCTCGTCCACCTCCGGCCGGGCGCTGGCCCGTCGCAGCAGGTTGTCGGCCAGGTGCGCCTCATAGGCGTGGTAACGGCTGAGGTAGAGGCGGGCGCCATCCAGGGTCAGGGGCGCGTAGCCGCCGGGTGCGGCCACCAGGGGCGAGGCTTCGAGGGCGGCCAGCCAGGCGGGCAGGGCGGGGGCCTGGATGCCAGCGCCGCTTTCGACGAACAGCGCCTGCCCGGCCATCCGCGCCAGGGGCAGGCAGACGTCGCCATCGCCCAGGGCCTGACAGCAGAGGGCAGCGGCGGCCAGTACCGCGTCCGGCGCCTGCGGGTCGAGGCGCTGCAGGCTCTCGGTGAAATGGCGCTCCAGCGGGCCCAGGGCCCAATCGGCCAGGCTCATCAGCGGCCCTCCTCGAACAGCAGGTCCAGCGCATCCAGCAGGCTGTCGGCGGGACGATGGAAGAACACCCCGGCGTCCGGCATGCCGCGCAGGAAGAGGTACCAGGCGCCGCCCAGTTGTTCGCTGCCGAAGCCGGCCAGGCGCTGGCGCAGGAAGCGCCGCAGCGCCACCAGGTAGATCAGGTATTGCAGGTGGTAATGCTCGGCGGCGATGGCTTGTTCCAGGCGCTCGCCGCCGTAGAAGCCGGCGTCCGGGCCGAGCCAGTTGGACTTGTAGTCAGCGATGTACCAGCGCCCGGCGTGCTCGAAGGTGAGGTCGATGAAGCCCTTCATGAAACCCTTGAGGGTGTCGAACTCCAGCCGCTCGGCGGCCATGCGCATGACCTCCGGCAGACCGTGGGCGGGGTCGGCGAGGATCGTCCGCAGGCGGCCGACGTCCAGCCCGGCCACCGGGAAGGTAAAGCCCAGCTCGGGCAGCCGGCGATTGGCCGCCAGGCTGGAGAGGCGCAGGCCCTGGCCGTCCAGGTCGGTATCCAGGACGCCTTGCAGGTGGGCGCTGGCGATCTCCGTCCAACTGTCCGGCAGGCCGTGGCCCTGCAGGTGCTTCTGCACCAGCGCCGGCAGTTCGCCTTCGCCGCGCATCCAGTCTTCCAGCACCGCGTGCAGGCAGGTACCGGCGCGGGCACCACGGGGAAAGGCGAAGAAGCCGCTGCCCGGCTCGCTGGCGGACGGCACCGCCAGGCTGTCGCGGTCCGGCGCTTCCATATGCAGGCCGGCGGCGAGGCCCGAGAAGCTGCCCACCCGCCAGGCGCTGGCCAGCGTGCGGTCCAGGCTGGCCAGGGCGGCCGGTGGCAAGGCGCGGGACTCGCCCTGGGCGCTGGCCTCCTCGGCTTGCAGCGGTACCAGGGCGATATGGCCGTCGCTGCTGGCGGCAAGGCTTTGCAGTTCCTTGCGCAGCGCGGCGCCGTCGCCGCCCGCCAGATGGCGGGCGAGGGCGCCGAGCACATCGCTGTCCGCCAGCTCGCGGCCGTGCAGCAGCCAGGCCAGGGCGCAGCTGTGCAGGCCGTCTTCCGGCAGTTCGCCGTCCTTCTTCGGCTTGGGCACGGCCACCGGCCCCCAGTGAATCCACAGGCGATCCCGCGCGCGGGTCAGGGCCACATAGGCCAGGCGCAGGCGCTCGGCAAAGCGTTCGCGGCGGGCGCCGGCGCGGTGTTCGTCGAAGTGGTCACCACCCAGGTCGAGCAGCGGCGTGCCGTCCTCGGCGTGGCAGGTGATGTCCTCATCGCGGCGCAGCAGCGCGCCGTCCCAGAGGTAAGGGCAGAACACCAGCGGATACTCCAGGCCCTTGCTGGTGTGCACGGTGACGATCTGCACCCGCTCGGCATCGCTTTCCAGGCGCAGCAGGGCGTCGTCGCCGTGGCTTTCGGCCGCGCGTTGGGCGTTGAACCAGGCCAGCAGCGGTTCCAGGCCGGGACGCTGGAGGCTTTCGCTTTGCAGCAGTTCGGCCAGGTGGAGGAGGTTGGTCAGGCGCCGCTCGCCGTCGGGCAGGGCAATCAGCCGCTCGGCCACGCCCTGTTCGTCGAGCCAGGCGCGGAAGGCTCGCATGAAGCCCTGCTGCTGCCAGAGCTGGTGGTAGCGCTCGGCGTTTTCGCGCTCTTCGTCCCAGGCGTGCTCGTCGTCCTGGCAGCGCGCCAGTTGCTGGGCGTCGCGCCCCAGCAGGCGGGTGGACAGGGCATAGCGCAGCACGCCTTCGCGGCCGGGCTCGGCGTAGGCGGCCAGCACCGCCGCCAGCTCCTCGGCCTCTTCGCTGTGCCACACGCTGTCACGCCCCCGGCGCACGCTGGGCACGCCACGGGCGGCCAGTTCGGCGGCCACGTCGCCGGCCTGGCGGTGGCTGGCCACCAGCACGGCGATATCGCCGCCCTTGAGTGGCGAGCGCTGGCCATCTTCCTCGAAATAAGCCTCGCCCCGGCCGCTCGCGGCCAGCAGGCCGGCGATGCGCCGCGCGGTATCGGTGGCCACGGCGTCACCGGCCTCGCCCTTGCCCAGGGGCTCGTCGCCCAGCCACACCAGCGCCAATGGCGCGCCGGTTTCCGGCAGCACCAGTTGCGCGCGGGCCTTGCTGCTGGCGCCCACGGGCGGGTAGTCCAGGCCCGGTTCGGCGAAGGGCAGGGGGCGGTCGAAGACGCGGTTGAGGGCGGCGATCAGTTCCGGCGTGGAGCGGTGGTTGGTGTCCAGGCTGTACTGCCGCGCGGCTTCCTCGCGCGCCTTGAGGTAGGTGGCCAGGTCCGCGCCGCGGAAGGCGTAGATGGCCTGCTTAGGGTCGCCGACGAAACAGAGGTCGCCCTGCTGCTCGTAAACCCGATGGAAGATGGCGTACTGCACCGGGTCGGTGTCCTGGAACTCGTCGATCAGCGCCACCGGGTAGCGATCCCGCAGGGCCTGGCCCAGGGCCTCGCCGGCCGGGCCGCGCAGGGCGTCGTCGAGGCGGTTGAGCAGGTCGTCGAAGGCCAGCAGGCGCTGGGCCGCCTTGCGCGCGGGCAACTCCTGGTTGAGCGCATCGATCAGCCGCACCTGCAGGGCGATCAGGCGCGCCTCGCCAGCCGGTTTCGCCTCTTCCAGGGCCTCGAACAGCCGCTGCAAGGCGGCACAGACGGCATGCTCGGGCGCGTCGAACCCCTTTTTGGTGGCCTTGGCGAGCGCTTCGCTGCCGAGCTTCTCCAGCCCGGCGGGCGGGGCGAAGAGGGCGGCCGGGTCGGCGAAGTAGGCGTCCAGCTCGGTTTGCCAGAGGGCGAACCTGGCCGCGTCGTAGCTGCGCTTGTTGAGACCATCGAGCTGCGCCAGCGCGGCCACGCACTCGGCGCCCTGGCGCTGCCAGAAGCCCTGGGCATGACTCCAGGCCTCGCCGGCAGCGGAGAGGTCGCCCGTCTCCAGCCCCTGGGGCTCGATGCGCAGGTAGGGCTTGCCCAGGTGCGAGCGCAGGCGCTGGCGCAGCCAGGCGGGGGTGATGCGCTTCTGCGCCAGGAAACGCGCCCAGGCCGGCTCGGCGTCGGCCAGCTCGCGGCGCCAGAGATCGGCGAGCAGCGCATCGAGTACTTCGCGGTCATCGGTGGCCAGTTCGCTGTCGAAGTCGCCGCCGGCCTCGAAGGCGGCGTCCTGCAGGGCGCGCTGACAGAAGCCGTGGATGGTGAAGATGGCCGCCTCGTCGAAGCCGTGTACCGCCAGCAACAGGCGGCGGTGGGCGTCTTCGCCGGGGTACTGCGCATGCAGCCCGGCCAGCACCGGGTCCGGCGCCGGCGCCCCTTCGTACATGGCCAGCAGGGCCGCCAGCCGCGCGCGGATGCGCTCGCGCAGCTCGGCGGTGGCGGCGGTGGTGTAGGTGACGACCAGGATCTGCCCGACATTGAGCTGGCGCTCCAGCAGCAGCCGCGCGTAAAGGGCGGTGAGGGTCCAGGTCTTGCCGGTGCCGGCGCTGGCCTCGATCAGGCTGCGGCCGGTGAAGGGGTCCTTGAGGAGGTCGAGGCTCATGGGCGGCCCTCCGACACGGACTGCCCCCTCTCCCTCCGGGAGAGGGTTGGGGTGAGGGATGCCGGCGCATTCGCGAAGTCCCGGCGGGCGGACCTGCGGCCCGCTTGGCGAATGAATTCGCCCCTACAGATGGATTCGCCCCCAAGAGCGCGCACGGCATCAATCCTCATCATCGTCTCCCGCCAGGGCATCCAGGGCCGGGCCGAGCAGGGTTTCGGCCAGTTGTTCGAAGCGTTCGCCCAGGGGCTCGCGGTCGCGGAAGGCCAGGGCGTACCAGGGGTCGCGGGACTCGCCAATGGGGCCGAAGTCGATGCCCTCCCAGGCCACGCGCGCCTTGTCGCGGGCGGCGACCAGGGGTTCCTTGCGGCCGGGCTTGCGCAGGCCGTGGGCGAAGCCGTAGCTGGCCTTGGTCAGCAGGGGCAGGGGCGTGCACAGAGCTTCACGGTAGGCGTGCAGCCAGGGCTCCAGCAGCTCGCGAGCGTTGGCCAGCGGGCCGGCCTGCCAGTCGCCAGCCGGTGACAGCAGGCGGCTGTCGCGGGCGATGCCCGGCGTCGCCGCCAGGTTGAGCAGCAGGTGGCGCAGCCAGAAGGGCGCCAGCTCCCATTCGCCGAGGCGGTTCAGGCGCCAGCCGAACAGGCCTTCCGGGGTGACGCCGTCGAGCCAGCCGTGGATGCGTACGCCGGCCAGTTCGACATCCACCAGCAGCGGTTGCGGCACCGCGTCGGGGCGGGCCTCGAACAGGCGCGGAGCAAAGGCGCGCACCGGGCCGCGCAGCTGGCCCCAGAGGGCATGCCCCACTTCACCCACCGGCAGCCAGCCGGCGGCGCGGGCGATGCGACGCTCGTCTTCTTCCGTCCAGCCGCGCTCCACCGCATCCAGGGCCAGCTGGCGCAAGCCGCGCCAGGCCGGGCCTTCGAGGCTGAAGGGCTCGTCGCTGGCGAGGGCTTCTTCGGCTTCCGCCAGGCGCAGGCCTAGGCGCTGTTCGAGGAGGAAGCGCGCCGGGTGGCGGAAGCACTGGATCAGTTGCGAGGGCTCCAGGGTCAGCCAGTCGGCATCCGGCTCGGGCAAGGGCAGGGCGAAGGGCGCGGCGGCCGCTTGCGGCGGTTCGGCCAGACGCTGGGCGGCACGGAACCAGGGCGCGGCGAAACCGGCCTGCTGGCCTGTGGCGAAGTTGGCCGAGGCGAAGGGCTGCAGTGGATGAGCCACCAGCACGCGCTCGCTGGCCTTGCGCTCACCGGCGCTGGCGGTGAGGTCGATGGTTTCCAGCAGCTCGCTGACCAGCACCGAGGGCGGCAGGTGGGCGTTATCCCGGGGGTCGCGGCCGACGAAGCTGAGGTAGAGCCCGTCGCGCGCCGATTGCAGGGTTTCCAGCAGCAGGTAGCGGTCGTCCAGGCGCCGGGCGCGGTCGCCACGGCGGGGCTTGCGGGTGATCAGGTCAAAGCCGGCGGCCGGGGTGCGGCGCGGGAAGGCGCCGTCGTCCAGGCCGAGCAGGCAGACCTGGCGGAACGGCAGGCTGCGCATGGGCACCATGGTGCAGAAGGTCACGGCGCCGGTGAGGAAGCCCGAGGCGCCGCTGCCCTGGTCCAGCGCGGCGACCAGGTGCTGACGCACCAGCGCCAGCTCCAGCGGGCGCTGGATGCCGGCGGCCTCGGCCTGCTCGCGCAGGGCGCCGCAGGCCTGGGACAGCAGCAGCAAGGTGTCGCCGGCTTCGCGTTCGTCGAACAGTTGGTCGATCAGGCCTTGCAGAGTCTCCGCCCAGTCCGCCAGCGGGCGCGGGCGGGCCATGTCGTCGGCGAGTGCGCCGAGGCGCTGGACGAAACCGGCGAGGCGGCCAAGCAGTTGCGCGCGGGCGCCCTCCAGGGCGTCCAGGGGCCAGTTGTCGCCCAGCAGGGGCGGGGCGTCGCCGGCCAGTTGCGGCGGGGCGGCAAAGCCCAGCAGCAGGCGGTCGAGGCCCTGGCGCCAGCTGAAGGCGCCTTCCTCCGGCAGCCCCAGCCGCGCGCGGTGGGCGCCATCGCGGCCCCAGCGCACGCCGGCGTCCCGCAGCCAGTCGCGCAGCAGCGGCAGGTCTTCGTTCTCGATACCGGCGCGGGTGGCCAGGGCTGGCTGTTCCAGCCAGGCCAGCAGTTCCTCGGCGGCGAAGCGGCTCTGGGGCAGTTCCAGCAGGGCGAGGAAGGCTTCCACCAGCGGCAGTTCGGCGCGCAGGCTGCGGTCGGCGAGGCTGAAGGGTATGCGCGGCACGCCTTCGCGGGGGGCGAACACGGCTTCGATGTAGGGGGCGTAGCGTTCGATGTCGGGGGTCAGCACCACCACCTGGTCCGGGGTGAGGCTGGGGTCAGCCTTGAAGCGCGCCAGCAACTGGTCGTGCAGCACTTCCACCTCGCGCAGGGGCGAATGGCAGAGGTGAACTTCCAGGGAGCGGTCATCCTCGCCCAGGACCATGCGTTCCTCGGGGCGCCGTGTGCGCAGGCGCAGGATGTCGTTCTGCACGGCGCGCAGCAGGCTGCTGTCGTGCAGGTCTTCGTCCTCGGCGTAGACGCCGATCTCCTGGCCGCCGAGGGTGAAGAGGGCGTCGAAAAAGTCGCGGCCCTGCTTGCCGAGGCTGGCCAGCAGCGGGTGGCCGACATCCAGGTACCAGTCGTCGATGCCGGGCTCCGGCAGCTTCGCCAGCTCGCGGATGTCGCGGATATCGCCCCAGGCTTCCCGGCAGGGGTTGAGGGCGAAAAGGATCACTTCGCAATGCCGCGCCAGGCCTTCCAGTACGCGCATGTGATGGGGCGGCAGGCTGCTGATGCCGAACACCACCAGGCGCTCGGGCAAGCCCTCGACGGGCGTGCCGTCATGCAGGCGGGCCAGCAGGTCGCCCAAGAGCCGGGCGCGGTGGGGGTGGCCGTCGGCGGTGAGTTCGCGCCAGAGCAGGGCCTGCCATTCCTCGTCGGCACCCAGGTCGAGCCGTTCGCCACGTTCCCAGGCATCCAGCCAGTCGTCACGGTAGAGCAGGTACTGGTCGAAGACGTCGGCGATGCGGGTGGCCAGGGTCAGTCGGCGGCGCTCGTCGCCACCGTCCAGGTACTGCGCCAGGCGCGGCGCGCGGGCGAGGTTGTCGGCCTCGCAGAGCCAGTCGTAGAGGCGCCAGCCGAGGGTGACCGGGTTGAACGCGGATTGCGGCGGCAGCTCGCCCAGCCCGAGGCGGGTGACGTCCCAGACGAAACGCGCCGGCAGCTGGATATCCAGGTGCATGGCGATGCCCTGCTTGCGCGCCAGTTGCAGGGTCAGCCAGCGCCCCATGCCCTGGCTCGGCACCACCACACGGGCGGGCGCCAGCGGGTCCTGCTGGGGTTGCGCGAGCAGGGTGCAGGCCAGCTCGCCGAGGCTTTCCAGGTCGTTGGCGTGGTAGAGGTTGAGCATGGCGGGCGTCGTGTCCTTGAGGTCGGCACAGGTTAGCAGCCGCGCTGGCCGCCGGTCGCCCCTAATGCGCGAGTTGCGGTGCACTTAAGGAATCCACCTCAGCTTTGCACGCCAAACCCTTGATCGGTAACGAGCAGAATCCATGCAGACAGGCTTTACTTGTCACATGAACTGAATGCCAGGCGAACAGCGGTCATCAGCCAGGACCGCGACGGTCGAACGATGACCACCACTCGCCTGACTGCGCCGCTGCCGGCCCGCGCCTGGACGCAGCGGCCTTGGAAATCGCCAGGAGGGCCGCCATGCTGACCTTGCTCAACCTCCTCTCGGCCGTCGCCTTGCTCATCTGGGGCACGCACATCGTGCGAACGGGCGTTCTCCGCGTGTACGGCGCCAACCTGCGCCGCCTGCTCAGCCGCAGCGTGCGCCGCCCGTCCCTGGCCTTCGCCGCCGGCATCGGCGTCACCGCCCTGGTGCAAAGCAGCAACGCCACTGCCCTGCTGGTCAGCTCCTTCGTCGCCCAGGGCCTGATCCTGCTGGCCCCGGCCCTGGCCATCATGCTCGGCGCGGACGTCGGCACAGCGCTGATGGCGCGGGTGCTGACCCTCGACCTGTCGTGGCTGTCGCCGCTGCTGATCTTCTTCGGGGTGATTTTCTTCCTGTCGCGCAAGCAGACCCGCCTGGGCCAGCTCGGCCGGGTCGCCATCGGCCTTGGGCTGATCATCCTGGCCTTGCAGTTGATCATCGCCGCCGCCGAGCCCATCACCACCGCGAAGGGGGTGAAGGTGCTGTTTTCCTCCCTGACCGGCGATGTCTTGCTGGACGCCCTCACCGGCGCGCTGTTCGCGATGATTTCCTACTCCAGCCTGGCCGCCGTGCTGCTCACCGCCACCCTGGCCGCTTCCAAGGTGATCTCGCTGAAAGTGGCGCTCTGCCTGGTGATTGGTGCCAACCTCGGCAGCGGCGTGCTGGCCCTGCTCAGCAGCAGCCTGCAGAACCCCGCCGGGCGCCGCGTGGCCCTGGGCAGCCTGGCCTTCAAGCTGGCCGGCTGCGCGCTGGTGCTGCCGCTGGTGGGGCCGCTGGCCAACTGGATCGACAGCTGGCCGATTTCCAACGCCGAGCTGGTGATCGCCTTCCACCTGCTCTACAACAGCGCGCGTTGCGCCCTCTGCCTGCCGCTGACCGTGCCCATGGCGCGCTTCTGCGACTGGCTGCTGCCCGACCGGCCGCAGCCGGACGACGTGGTCAAGCCGCGCCACCTCGACCCCGCCGCCCTGGACACCCCCAGCCTGGCCCTCGCCAACGCGGTGCGCGAAACCCTGCGCATGGGCGATATCGTCGAGCAGATGCTGAACAACCTGCTGCATCTGCTGCGCGGCGGCGACCCGCTGCTGGGCAAGGATATCCACAGGCTGGATGACGATATCGACGCCCTCTACACCGCCATCAAGCTGTACCTGGCGCGCATGTCCCGCGAGGACCTGGGCGAGCGCGACAGCCGGCGCTGGGCGGAGATCATCGAACTGACCATCAACCTGGAGCAGGCCGGGGACATCATCGAGCGCATGCTCGACGACGTGCAGAGCAAGAAGAACGCCCAGGGCCACGCCTTCTCCGATGACGGCCTGGCGGAAATCGTCAGCCTGCACGACGCGTTGGTGGACAACCTGCGCCTGTCCCTGTCGGTCTTCCTTAATGGCGACCAGGAGAACGCCAAGCGCCTGCGTCGGGCCAAGCAGCGTTTCCGCATCCTCGAACGGCGCTATGCCCACGCCCACGTCGCGCGCCTGCACCAGCAGGTGGTGCAGAGCATCGAGACCAGCGCCCTGCACCTGGGCCTGATCAGCGACATGAAGCGCCTCAACTCGCTGTTCTGCGCCATCGCCTATGCGGTGCTGGACAATCCCGATGCGCCCGAGGCGGTGACGGACGAGCAGGCGCCGACCGAGGCGCCGCGCTACCTCGAACCGGAGATTGGCTCCCATCGCTGAATCGCGCTCTTCCCAGCGCACGGGCGGCTTCGGCAGAATCCGGGCATGACACCACATGCCCCTTCCGGCCCGTCGGTCAGCGCCAGCCTGACCCAGGCGATCCTGCATGCCGCGACCCAGCTCGGCCTGAGCCGGGAGGCGCTGCTGCGCGCCAGCCAGCTCGACGAGCGCCGCCTCGCCGACCCGGACGCACGCATCCCCTTCACGGCCCAGGAAGCGCTCTGGGACACCATCCACACGCGCCTGCCCCATCCCGAACCGGGCCTGGCCATCGGCCTCGCCCTGGCGCCGGGCCAGTTCAGCGTGCTCGGTTACCTGCTGCAGAGCAGCCCGACCCTGGGCGACGCCCTGGAGGCGGAGCTGCGCTACCAGCGCCTGGTGGGGGAGGGCGGCAGCCTGGCGCTGGAAGTGCGCGGCGACGAACTCTGGACGCTGTACCGGCCGCTGCACCCCGGCCTGCCGGCCACCCGCGCCCGGGTGCTGGCGCTGATGGCCTTCTGGCTGGAACTGATGCGCCCGCTGCTGGCCGAGTTACGCCTGCTGAAAGCCTGCTTCGTGCATGCCGCGCCCACGGACGTTGCCCTTTACCAGCAGCACTTCGCCTGCCCGCTGGAGTTCGAGGCGGAGGATTACGCCCTGGTGTTGCCCCTGGGGTTGCGCTCGGCACCGCTGAAGCAGGCCAACCCGCCCCTGCAGGCGGTGCTGCGCCAGCATGCCGAGGCCCTGCTCGCACGCTTGCCCAGCGAGGGACTGCGGGCGCGGGTGGTGGCCCTGCTGGGCGCCCAATTGGCCCGCGGCGAACCCGACCGGGGGGCCCTGGCCTCATCGCTGGGCATGAGCGAACGGACCCTGCAGCGGCGCCTGGCCGACGAAGGCAGCAGCTACCAGCAGCTGCTCAACGACACCCGCCGCCACTTGGCCGAGCGCCACCTGCAGGAAGGCCGTCTGCCCATCGCCGACATCGCCGTGCTGCTCGGCTACTCCGAACCCAGCGTGTTCTTCCGCGCCTTCCGCCAGTGGACCGGGCTGACGCCGGGGGAGTACCGGCAGAAGCACCGGGGCTGAAAGCTATCCTGTTTGTGGGTGCGAGTTCATTCACGATGACGGTTTGTGGCCACGCCCACCTGGCGGCCGCTACGCGGCCTTTCGCGAATGAATTCGCTCCTACTGGGAAATGTGCGCGGCGATGCCCCGCGCCTCGAGAAACGCCAGGAAGGCCTCGCGGCTGGAATACCTTGGCCGGTAGCCGAACTCTTCCTTGAGCCTGCGGTTGTCCAGCACCGGGCGGTAGCGCAGGAAGTCCAGTTGCTCCGGGCCGTACTGGGTCAGGCCCAGGGGCTTGAGCAGGGCCAGGGCGGTACGCAGCAGGCCGGCGGGCAGCGGCCGGTAGGGCTTGCCGAGGATGCCGGCGATCTCGGCCATGCTCAGCGCGCCGTCGCCGGCCAGGTTGTAGATGCCCTGCGCGCCGCGCTCCAGGCCCACGCGGATGATCGCCACCACGTCCTGGTCCCAGATGAACACGAAGCGGCTGTCATGCCCCTTGATGCCCAGTACCGCGCGTTTCTCGAACAACTCGGTGATCTGGTTGTTCACCCGCTCGCCCAGAATGGTGCCGGGGCGCAGCACCAGTTGGCGCAGCTGCGGATGGTGCGCGCGCGCCTCGGCCAGCAGCAGCTCCACCTCGCGCTTGTGGCGGGCATAGGCGAACCGGTCGTGGCCACGCAGCGGCTGCTGCTCGTCGATCCACTCGGCGTTTTCCGGGTAGTAGCCGTAGGCGGCGCCGGAGCTGGTCACGATCAGTTGCCCGACGCCTTCGGCCAGGGCCGCGTCGAGCACCGCGCGAGTACCGCCGACGTCGATGGCGCGCAGGCGTTCTTCACTCATGCCGCGCGGCGGGGTCACCACCGAGGCCAGGTGCACGATGGCTTCGGGCTTGCAGTGCCGCACGCAGGCGCTTACCGCCTGGGGCTGGCTGATATCCAGCAGCGCGGGCTCGACGTTGGGCCCGAGGCCCTCGCGGGACAGCGGGCGGATGTCCGTCGCCACCAGGCTCCAATCCGGATGGCGATGGGACAGCTCAGCCAGCAACTGCTGGCCGATGAAACCGGCGGCGCCGGTGATCAGGACGCGCACGACAGTTCCTCCTGCTCGCGGGGCGGGCTGCGCCGCCACAGCATCACCAGCGCCAGCCCGGAAACGATGTGCCAGAGGCCCCACAGGCCGGCTATCAGGGCCATGTCCAACTGGCCGCCGAACTGGGTGAGGATCAGCCCCAGGGCCAGTCCGGAGTTCTGCATGCCGACTTCGATGGTCAGCGCGCGGCGGTCGGCGTCCGCCAGGCGCGCGAGCCGCGAACTGCCCCAGCCCAGCAGCAGGGCGCCGGCGTTGTGGCCGACCACCACCAACAGGACCAAGCCGGCATTGGCCACCAGCAACTGCCAGTTGCCCGCAGCCGCGACGATCAGGAACAGGCCGAAGGCGATCAGCGCGAAGCGCTTGAACCAGGGCAGGATGCGCGCGCAGAAGGCCGGCGCCAGGTTGCCCACCAGCATCCCCGCCAATAGCGGCAGCGCCAGCAGCAGGAGCAGGCCGCCGACAATGCCGCTGGCATCCACGTCCAGGCGGCTCAACTGGTCATGGAGAAACGCGGCAGTATGCGGATTGAGGCTGGCGGTGGCGGCGAAGTTCAGCGGCAGGCTGAGGATGGCCAGCAGGCTCGACAGGCTGGTGACGCTCACCGACAACGCGGTGTTGCCCCGCGCCAGGTGGGTAATGATGTTGGACAGATTGCCGCCGGGGCAGGCGGCCACCAGCAGCATGCCCAGTTCGAGGCCGGGGCGCAGGTCGAGGTAGAGGGTCGCCGCCAGGGTCAGCCAGGGCAGCAGCAGGCACTGGCAGAGCAGCCCGACCAGGGCCGGCAGCGGCCGCTTCGCCACCAGGAGGAAATGAGCCAGGCGCAGCTCCAGGGCCACGCCGAACATCATCGCGGCGAGCACCAGCCCGAGTATCAGTTGCTGACTGCTGTCGTAGTTCATCGCAGGGAGTCTCTTGTCGTTCTTCTTATGCCCTCGGCGCACACCGGGCCAAGGCAGCTTAGCCGCCTGCCCGGCGAGCGACAGTGACCGACATCGCCAGGGCGAGTGGCCAATTGCGACAGGCCGCCGCCGGTCTGAGCCGCAGGCCGTCAGACCGGCCGCATCGTGCCTTCTCAGCGCGAACGGCCGGCAGTATCCTGCGCGCCGTCGCTTCCAGCCCTGTCGCCGCCGATGCTGCTGTCCACCTTCAAGCCCCACCTGCTCAAGCTGATCGAGCTGCTGCAGCGCCATCCCCGGCTGGTCGCGCTCTACGGCTTCGGTTCCGGCATGGCCAGCTTCTTCCTGGTGGAGCGGGGCGCGCGGGTGGCCAAGGTGATCGCCCTCCTGCTGCTGGTGAGCTGGGTCTGGCTGATGCTGGAGAACCTGTTCCGGCGGAGTGTCGAGCGGCTCTTCGGCATCGAGCTGCCGCCGCCGCTGATGCGCTTCCTGACCCAGTTGATCCACCAGGAAAGCCTGTTCTTCGTGCTGCCGTTCTTCGCCATCACCACCAGTTGGAACAGCGGCCAGGCCCTGTTCACCGGCCTGTTGGGGGCGGCGGCGCTCTGCTCGATCACCGATCCGGTCTATAACCGCCACCTGGCGCCGCGCCGCTGGCTGTTCCTCGCCTACCACACCCTGACGCTGTTCGCCGTGCTGCTGGCGGCGCTGCCGCTGATCCTCCAGCAGACCACGGCGCAGAGCTACCGCTGGGCGCTGGGCATCGCGGTGGCGCTGTCCTTCGTCAGCCTGCTCGGGGTATTCCGCGGGCAGCGCTGGTGGCGTGTCCTGGGCCTGGCCGGTCTGATCCTGGCCCTGGGCGGGCTCGGCTGGGTGGCGCGGATCTGGGTGCCGCCGGCGACCCTCTGGCTCACCGAAGTGGCGGTGACGCCCAACCTGGACAACCACCGGCGCACGCCCGGCGAGGGCGTGGCGCAGGTGAGCGCCGCCGAATTGCACAGCAAGGGCCTCTACGCCTATACGGCGATCAACGCCCCGCGCGGGCTGAACGAACGCATCTACCACGTGTGGCGCTTCAACGGCCGCGAGGTGGACCGCATCGCCCTGGACATCCGCGGCGGCCGTGAAGCCGGCTACCGCGCCTGGACGCACAAGCGGAACTTCCCGGGCAATCCGGCGGGCCGCTGGCAGGTGCAGGTGCTGACCGAGGCGGGACAGATGATCGGCACCCTGCGCTTCCGGGTGACGCCGTCGGAGCTGCCGCCCAAGCCCCGGTGAAGGCTGGAGATCAGCCGAAAAACCAGTAGCAGACGCCGATCGCCGCCAGCACGCCGGCCAGCTCCGCCGCCAGGGCACAGCCCACGGCGTGCCGCACCCGCTGGATGCCCACCGAACCGAAGTACACCGCGAGCACGTAGAAGGTGGTCTCGGTGCTGCCCTGCACCGTGGCCGCGATCAGTGCCGGGAAGCTGTCGACGCCGTGGCTCTGCATGGTTTCGATGAGCATGGCGCGGGCCGCGCTGCCGGAGAACGGCTTGACCAGGGCGGTGGGCAGCGCGTCGACGAAGCGGGTGTCCCAGCCCAGCCATTCCACCAGCGCGCGAATGCCGTCCAGGCCGAAGTCCAGGGCGCCGGAGGCGCGCATCACGCCGATGGCGCAGAGCATGGCGACGAGGTACGGCAGCAGGTTCCTGGCCACGTCGAATCCTTCCTTGGCTCCCTCCACGAAACTTTCGTAGACCGGCACCCGCCTCAGCGCCCCCACCAGCAGGAACATCAGGATGATGCTGAACAGGGTGAGGTTGCCGAGCAGGGAGGACAGCGCCGCCAGGGCGGTGGCGGACAAGCCGGCCAGCAGCGCCATGAAACCGCCCAGGAGCAGGGCACCGGGCACCAGGTAGGCCAGCACCACCGGGTCCCACAGGCGCAGGCGCTGCACCAGGGCCACCGACAGCAGGCCCACCAGGGTCGAGGCGCTGGTGGCCAGGAGGATGGGCAGGAACACCAGGGTCGGGTCGTCGGCGCCCTGCTGGGCTCGGTACATGAAGATCGACACCGGCAGCAGGGTCAGGGAGGAGGCGTTGAGCACCAGGAAGAGAATCTGCGCGTTGCTCGCGGTCGTGCTGCTGGGGTTGAGGTCCTGCAGGGCGCGCATCGCCTTGAGGCCGATGGGGGTGGCGGCGTTGTCCAGCCCGAGGCCATTGGCGGCGAAGTTGAGGGTGATCAGGCCGAGGGCCGGGTGGCCCTTGGGCACCTCCGGCATGAGGCGGTGGAACAGCGGCGCCAGGATGCGTCCCAGCCCGTCCACCAGGCCGGCCTTCTCGGCGATGCGCAGGAAACCCATCCACAGTGTCAGGGTGCCGAACAGCAGGATCATCACCTCGACCGAGAGCTTGGCCATGGCGAACAGGCTGTCCACCATCGCCGCCCAGACGCCCGGGTCGCCGCCGATCCAGCGCCCCAGCGCGGCCACCGCCGCCACCAGGAAGAAACCCAGCCAAAGGCCGTTGAGCATGTGCAATTCCCCCGCAATCAGTGAGGCGGATTCTAGCGGGAGCGGGGCGCCGCGCGGGCAAATTCCACGCCTGGCGTTGCCGCCGCGCGCCAATTCCCCGGGCGCGGCGGCAAAGTGCGGGCGCGGCATCTAGGCTGTCTGGGTCCGACCCGCTCGGGTCAAGCGTCCGCAGATCAAGGGAGAACGCAGATGAAGAAGGTCCTGGTGCTCTATTACTCGATGTACGGCCATATCGAGCGCATGGCGGAAGCGGTCGCCGAAGGCGCGCGCGGCGTGGCGGACGTGGAGGTGACCCTCAAGCGGGTGCCGGAAACCATGCCCGAGGACGTGGCCCGCAAGGCCGGCGCCAAGCTGGACCAGGCGGCGCCGGTGGCCACCCCGCAGGAGTTGGCGGACTACGACGCCATCCTGTTCGGCACACCGACCCGCTTCGGCAACATGAGCGCGCAGATGCGCAACTTCCTCGACCAGACCGGCGGGCTCTGGGTGAAGGGGGCGTTGATCGGCAAGATTGGCAGCGTGTTCACCTCCACCGGTACCGGCGGCGGTTCGGAAACCACCATCACGTCCTTCTGGAACACCCTGGCCCACCACGGCATGCTCCTCGCCGGCCTGCCCTATTCGGCACCGGAGCTCACCGATATCAGCGAACTGCGCGGCGGCTCACCCTATGGCGCGGCCACTGTGGCCGGCTCGGACGGTTCGCGCCAGCCCAGCGCCAAGGAGTTGGCCCTGGCGAAATTCCAGGGCCAGCATGTGGCGACCCTGGTGAGCAGGATGCAGTGAAGGGGGGGCGCGGGGAGGCGTCGGCTTCGCCTTCGCGTGCAGGTCCACCCCGTCTAGGGCGCTCGGCGCCCCATGATGAAGGACACCACGAACAGCACCAGGAAGATGACGAAGAGGATCTTCGCGATGCCCGCGGCGGTTCCGGCGATGCCGCCGAATCCGAGTACGGCGGCGACGATGGCGATGACCAGGAATGTCAGTGCCCAGCTCAACATGGCCTTTCTCCTTCTGCTTGGGTGATCAGCGCAGCGGCCGGCGGCACGCTTGCGCCAGGGCCACCGACACGGCGCCAGGCGATATGCCGGTGGAGGTTGCGAACCTGTGGAAAGTACAGCGCCTCCAGCCACTCAGAAGACCCACCGCGGACTGCCGAAACCCGTCCAGGCGCGCTGGCTGACTTCATGCAGGGCACCGTCGGCCTGCGCCGGCGCCCCGCTGCTGCCCTGTTGCGTAGCGGGAACCTGCAGCGGCGCGGGCTGGATGCGTTCGCGCAACCGATGTTCCGCGAGTATCCCGAGCACCACCACCAGCCCGATCAGCAAAGCCGTGAGCCAACTGGAAAAACGCCACTGGAACCCTTTCATCTCGACTCCTCCCGTGGGCGGACGAGCGGCCCTGAACCACTCATGCGCAGACGGCATGCCAACCGCTCCGCCGCAGAAAACCTCGGCAACTCAATCGGTCACATCCACACCTCGATCAGCGGCGACGCCACGGTGCACGCCACGGAACTGACCGCCGGGCAACGTGCATCCCGCCAAAAGCACCCGGAACTTCCCTGTTCCAGACGGAGTGCTCCTGGGAATGCCGCACGGGTCACAAGAGGTAGAAAGACCGGTGCGCCTTCAGGTACGGGGCATATCGCAAGGCCTGTGCCAGTCTTCCCTGTCTAAAAATATCCTTATCAATCAGCACGTTAGCTTTTGTGCTCATTGCTCCTACACTTGCATGCTGCAAGGCGTGTAGGAAAAGCACGTGCAACTTGCACGATATTTCCTGGACTAACTTCTATGACTCGGAAATGGAGTGAGGAGCATGGAACAGGTAACCGAGAGCCAGGGACGAATACTGCTGGTGGATGACGAGGCCGCCATCCTGCGGACCTTTCGCTACTGCCTGGAAGACGAGGGGTACAGCGTCGCCACGGCGAGCAGCGCGGCGCAGACCGACGTCCTCCTGCAGCGGCAGGTGTTCGATCTCTGCTTCCTCGATCTGCGCCTGGGCGAAGACAGCGGCCTCGATGTGTTGGCGCAGATGCGGGTACAAGCCCCCTGGATGCGGGTGGTGATCGTCACCGCGCACTCGGCGGTGGATACCGCGGTGGATGCCATGCAGGCGGGCGCCGCCGATTATCTGGTCAAGCCCTGCAGCCCGGACCAGTTGCGCCTGGCCGCGGCCAAGCAACTGGAAGTGCGCCAGCTCACCGCGCGCCTGGAGGCCCTGGAGGGCGAAATGCGTCGTGGTGGCGACGGCCTGGACTCCCAGAGCCCGGCGATGATGGCGGTGCTGGAAACCGCCCGGCAGGTCGCGAGCACCGACGCCAACATCCTCATCCTCGGCGAATCCGGCACCGGCAAGGGCGAGCTGGCCCGCGCCATCCACGGCTGGAGCAAGCGGGCGAAGAAATCCTTCGTCACCATCAACTGCCCCTCGCTGTCGGCGGACCTGATGGAAAGCGAGCTGTTCGGCCACAACCGCGGCGCCTTCACCGGTGCCAGTGAAAGCACCCTGGGACGGGTCAGCCAGGCCGACGGCGGCACCCTGTTCCTCGACGAGATCGGCGACTTCCCGCTGAGCCTGCAGCCCAAGCTGCTGCGCTTCATCCAGGACAAGGAGTACGAGCGGGTGGGCGATCCGGTGACGCGCCGCGCCGACGTGCGCATCCTCGCCGCCACCAACCTCGACCTGGAGGCGATGGTGCGCGACGGCCGCTTCCGCGAGGACCTGCTCTACCGCATCAACGTCATCGCCCTCAACCTGCCGCCGCTGCGCGAGCGCCACGAAGACATCCTCGACCTCGCCGAACGTTTCCTGGCGCGCTTCGTCAGCGACTATGTACGACCCGCGCGGGCGTTCAGCGACGAGGCGCGCTCAGCGCTGCTCGGCTACCGCTGGCCGGGCAACGTGCGCGAGCTGCGCAACGTGGTCGAGCGCGCCAGCATCATCTGCAACCAGGAGCTGGTGGAGGTGAGCCACCTGGGCCTGGGCGATGCGCCCGCCGCCAATTCGCCCCGGGTCGGCGGCCCGCTGAGCCTGGAGGAACTGGAGCGTGCGCACATCGCCGGCGTGCTGGCCAGTTGCGACACCCTCGACCAGGCCGCGCGCACCCTCGGCATCGACGCCTCGACCCTGTATCGCAAGCGCAAACTCTACGGCCTCTGAGCGGCGGCCATGCAACTGCGCACACGGCTGTTCCTGAGCATATCGGCGCTGATCACCGTGGCACTGGTGGGCCTGCTGCTGGGGCTGGTCGGCGTGATGCAGGCCGCCGGCTCCCAGGAACGCCTGATCAATCACTCGTTCACCACCATCCAGATCAGCCTGCGCATGCACCAGCACCTGGGCGACCAATTGGTCAACCTGATGAGCGAACGCCTCGACCTGCCGGCGCTGGAAACCTCCCAGCAGCAGTTTCTCTCGGCGCTGGAGGAAGGCCTGGATTCGACAAGGGACCCGGTGACCCAGCAGCACTTCCAGCGGATCGGCACCGCCTACCAGAGCTTTCTCGATGTGGTGCAGCAACCGGCCAGCCTGCGCTGGGGCCTGCTGGACGACAACGACTTCAGCCACGCCCTGGACGTGTTGCGCACCCGGATGGTGGAGCTGCAACGCCATTCGCTGTCGGTGGCGGGGAGCACGGAGGACGCCACGCGCGACCGCGCGGTGCTGATCGCCAGCCTGCTGGGCCTGCTCGGCGTCGCGGTGCTGCTGGTCGGCTACATCACCGCCCAGAGCATCGCCCGCCGCTTCGGCGAACCCATCGACGCCCTGGCCAAGGCAGCCGATCAGGTGAGCCAGGGGGACTTCCTGGTCACCCTGCCGCTGTCGCCCGTGAACGAGCTGGCCGCGCTGATCCGCCGCTTCGGCCTGATGGCCGAGGCCTTGCGGCTGCTCAAGGAAACCGACATCGACAGGCTGCTGGCCGAGCAGCAGCGCCTGAAGGCCGTGCTCGACAGCATCGACGACGGCCTGTTGATCGTGGATCGCCAGGGTCGCGTGCAGCATGCCAACCCGGTGGCCCAGCGGCAGTTGTCCTGGGAAGGGCCTCCGACCGGCCAACCGCTGTCCCGCGCGCTGCGGCGTCCAGACCTGGAAGAGATGACCCAGCGGGTACTGCGCGGCGAGCCCCTGGAGCAGGAACCCGAGGACCTGGTGATCGAGGCCGAGGGCGAGCAGCGCCTGCTGAGCTGGCGGCTGGCGCCGGTCGCCCTGGAGGGCGGACGCCTGCTGGGCTGCGTGATGGTGCTGCGCGATGTGACCGAGGCGCGTGCCTTCGAGCGGGTGCGCAACGAATTCGTGCTACGCGCCTCCCACGAACTGCGGACGCCGGTCACCGGCATGCAGATGGCCTTCGGCCTGCTCCACGAGCGCCTGCACTTCGCCGCCGACAGCCGCGAGAACGACCTGCTGAACACCGTGGACGAGGAGATGCAGCGGCTGGTGCGCCTGATCAACGACCTGCTGGATTTCTCCCGCTACCAGAGTGGCGTGCAGGCGCTGGAGCGCGAGCCCTGCGACCTGGAAGAACTGCTGTCCACCCTGCGCCAGCGCTACGAGGCCCACGCCAGCGAGCACGGCATCGAGATCGAGATCGAGCTGCACCCGCCGCTGCCGCGGGTGAACCTGGATCGCCTGCAGATCGAACGGGCGCTGGACAACCTGGTGGGCAACGCCATCCGCCACAGCCCGAACGGCGGTCACATCCGCCTGCAGGCCCGGCGCCACGGCGAACGGGTGCTGCTGAGCGTGGCGGACGATGGCGAAGGCGTACCCTACAGCCAGCAGGCACGGATCTTCGAACCCTTCGTGCAGATCGGCCACCGCAAGGGCGGTGCCGGCCTGGGCCTGGCCCTGTGCAAGGAAATCGTGCAGTTGCACGGCGGCCGCCTCGGTCTCTATTCACGGCCAGGGCGGGGCGCGCAGTTCTATCTGACCTTGCCGGTGTAGCACGCGCAGTTGCTACCGCATGAATTCGCCGCCACACAAGAGAAGGTCTTGCAGCAGGCCAATTCGATGCTCGGGCTCAGTGCGACATCCCGTTCAACACCAACAGCAGCGCGGCGGTTTCCGCGTCCGGCTGGCCGTCGTAGAGACGCTGGCGGTACTTCATCTGGAAGGCGGCGATGACGTTGCGGGTTTCCTTGTCCAGCACGCCGGTCTGCGGGGTGGTGTAGCCCTGGCGGGCGAGTTGCTGCTGGAACCAGCCCACGGTGGGCAGGGCGACGGCGAAGCGGGCCTGCTCGCGGGCCACCGCACCGGCTTCCGGCCAGGGCAGCAGACCGGCATCGGCCAGGCGCTTCCAGGGGAACAGGGGCCCCGGATCGACCTTGCGCTGGGGGGCGATGTCGCTGTGGCCGATGATGCTGCCCAAGGGCAGGTTGTGGCGCTGGACGATGTCCTTGAGCAGCAGGATCAGGGCGTCGATCTGCGCCTCGCTGAACGGCTGGTAGACCCGTCCGGCCGGGGTGTCGCGGTAGCCGTCGTTGACCAGTTCGATGCCCAGGGTGCTGGCGTTCAGCCAGGTACGCCCCTGCCACTCGCTGACCCCGGCATGCCAGGCACGGCGGTCTTCGTCCACCAAACGGTAGATGGTCGCCGGATGGTCGCCGATCAGGTAATGGCTGCTGACGCCATCGCGGGTCAGCAGGCGCAGGGAGCTGGCCGTGTCGGTGGAGGTGTAATGCAGCACCACGTATTGCACGCGGCTGCTCTGGCTCACCGAGCGATGGCTGTCGTCGATGCGCAGTCCGCCGGCGCAGCCGCCGAGCAGGAGCAGGGCAAGGCTCAGAACCAAGGTTTTCATGGGGTCAGGTGCAGGATGCTTTGCAGGTTATCGAGCAGCATGTCGATGCTGAGCATGATGAGCAGCATGCCGGTCAGGCGTTCCACGGCCATCAGGCCTCGGTCGCCGAGGAAGCGCTGCAGGAATGCGGCCTGCAGCAGGATCAGGGCGGTGCAGGCCCAGGCCAGCACGACCGCGATGTAAAGCTCCCAGAGCGCACCCTCGTGGGTATTGCGCAGGGTCATCAGCACCGCCAGCGCCGACGGACCGGCGACCGCCGGAGTGGCCAGGGGCACCAGCATCGGCTCGCCACCAGGCAGGTCGCCGAGCACGCCTTCGGGGCGCGGGAAGATCAGCCGCAGGGCGATGATGAACAGGATGATCCCGCCGGCGATGGCGATGGATTCCCTGGACAGGCCGAGGCCGCTGAGGATCTTGTCGCCGAAGGTGAGGAACAGCAGCAGCAGGATGAGTGCGAACAGCAGCTCGCGCAGCGCCACCTTGAGGCGCCGCTCCGGGGCGACGCCCTTCAGGGCGGCGATGAAGATGGCGATGTTGCCGAAAGGGTCGGTGACCAGAAAGATCAGGACGGCAATGCCTAGGATTTCCATGGGGTGCTCCCCTTGACCAATGGGCAGAAGTGTAATGGCCGTTGGCGTCGGCGTCTGCGCGCCGTCCCGTGGGCCGGGGACGAACCTGTTACGGACTGTTCCCGGCGGGCCTGTGGAAAGGGCGCGCGATTATACGCGCCGGATGATCGCGCTGGGCCAGTACGATTATCGGACACGGGGACGCCGAGCCGGGATGAACGGCCACATGGGCTTTTTCAGCTGCATGTAAGGTTGTAGGTAGGGGATACCCAGCCGAGGAAAACCGCCATGCGCCGCGCGTTGCTCTGGTTGAAGCAGGATCTCAGGCTCGACGACCATCCGGCGCTCCAGGCGGCGGCCCTGGCCGATCGCCTATTGCCTCTGTATGTCTTCGATCCCGGCCTGCTGCGACCTTCACCCCTGGGGCCACGGCGCCTGGGCGTGTACCGCGCGCGTTTCCTCCTGGAAAGCCTGGCAGCCCTGGACGCCGGCCTGCGCCAGCACGGCTCGCGGCTGCTGGTGGTGCAGGGGCATGCCGAGCTGGTGATCCCCACCCTGGTGGAGCATCTGGGTCTGGACGAAGTCCTGACCCTCGACGAGATGGCCCCCTACGAACGCGCAACGATGCGCCGTGTCCGCCACGCCCTGGGCGTGCCGCTGACCGAATTTCAGGGCAACAACCTGCTGCGCGAAGAAGAGCTGCCCCGACCGCTGGACGAACTGCCCTCGGTGTTCAACCAGTTCCGCGACCTGATGGAGGAGCGCCTCCACGTCTTCCAGCCGCGCCCCGTACCCCACACCCTGCCGCCACTGCCCAGCGGCGCCGCGAGCCTGATGGAGCCCCTGCCGACCCTGTCCCGCCTGGGCCTGGGCGAACCCCTCGGGATGCCGACCACCGCCTTCCCGTTCGCCGGCGGCGAGCCAGCGGCCCTGGCGCGACTGCGCGACTACTTCTGGGAAACCCAGGGCGTCCTGCAATACCAGCAGACTCGCAACGGCATGCTCGGCAGCGAGTATTCCTCCAAGCTATCGCCCTGGCTGGCCAACGGCAGCCTCTCGCCGCGCCGGGTCGCCGCTGAGCTGCACCGGCTGGAGGCGCAGCACGGCCGCAGCGAATCCACCCAGCAATTGTGGGTGGACCTGCTCTGGCGCGAGTTCTTCCGCTGGACCCTGCTGCGTTACGGCAGCGCGCTGTTCCGCGCCGACGGCCTGAAGGCCACCGCACGGGCACCGGACAATCTGGATGAACGCTACCTGCACTGGTGCAACGGACGCACCGGCATGCCCCTGGTGGACGCCAACATGCGTGAGCTGATGATGACCGGCTGGATGTCCAGCCGGGGCCGCCAGGTGGTGGCGGCCTACCTGGTCAACGACCTGCAGCAGGACTGGCGCTATGGCGCGGCCTGGTTCGAGGAGCACTTGTTGGACTACGAGCCGGCGAGCAACTGGGGCAACTGGGCCTACCTCGCCGGCGTGGCCTGCGACCCCGACCGCGCGCGCGCCTTTAACGCCCTGCGCCAGGCCCGGCAGTACGACCCGGACGCCACCTACATCAGCCTCTGGCTGCCGGAACTGCGTGGCCTGCCGGTCGAGCAGCGGCACACACCCTTCATGCTCAGCGAACCGCAGTTCGCTGGCCTGGACTACCCGCGCCTGGAGCACATTCCGGAAACCTGGAAGCCCTACATCCCGAGTGCGGCGTAAATCCCCGGGCGGGTTCAACCCGGCTGCGGCAAGCCAGCAGAATCGGGCGCACCGTCCGGTGCCGGCGGCAAGGCCAGTTCGATGCGGTTGCGGCCCTGGTGCTTCGCCCGATACAGCGCCTGGTCGGCACGCTGGAAGGCGACGTCGCCGGGTTCACCGGCAACCCGTTCGGTGAGCCCGGCGGACAGGGTGATGGACACCCGCTCCCCCTTGAAGTGGAAGGGGCAGGCTTCGATGGCCGCACGCAGGTTTTCCAGCAGTTGCCGGGCGCCGGCCATGGGCGTCGAAGGCAGCAGCAGGACGAACTCCTCGCCGCCGAAACGGGCAATGAAGTCGGTCTTGCGCAGGCGCCGGCCAAGCTCGCCGGCAATGATCTTCAGCACCTTGTCGCCGGCCAGGTGACCGAAGCCGTCGTTGATGCGCTTGAAATGGTCGATGTCGATCACCGCCAGCAGCAGCTCGCCGCCGTAGCGCTGCTGCCGGGCCAGCTCGATCTCCAGTCGCTCGTTCCAGGCCGCGCGGTTGGGCAGGCCGGTAAGCGGGTCCACCAGTGCCTTCTGGCGCTGGAGTTCGAGGTTGTCGTGGAAGGACCTGGCCTCGTCTTCCATGGCCGCCACCCGTGTCATCAGTACCTGCAGGCGTTCGCTCACTTCATGTTCGCGGACCGCACGCTGCTGCTGGTAGCGGCTCATGGTGTCGAGCAGGCCGTCCAGCCGCTGCTCCAGGCTGTGCTTCAGCTGATCCAGGTCGGTGGCGTCCTGCACGCTGGCCTGCAGGCCGCTGACCTGTTCACGCAACTGGTCGTCCAGCGCGCGGGCGTTGTCCAGCGACTCGACATAGCCTTCCTGGGCCGCGCTGAGCTGTTCGAGGAACAGCCCCAAGCGCTGGTTGAGCTGCTTGAGGTAGCCGGCGAATTCGCGCTGGCCGCTGTCGGTCACCGCCAGCACCAGCACCCCCAGGTCATCCAGCACCGGCACCAGTTCGTACCAGTTGAGCCCGCCCTGCAGACGCTGGCGCAGCGTCTCGGCCTGGGGTTGGTGGTGTTCGGGCAGGTCCAGCTCATCGAGCAGCGAACGCAAGCTGTCCGCCACATGGGGCGCGATGGCGCTGTAGCCCGGCTCCGGCAGGCCGGGCAGGGCGTACTCGGGGTCGCCGTCTCCGGTGATGAGAGAGGCCGCCAGCGGCAGGCTGTCGAGAACACTGCTGCGCGCCGGGGCGGCCACGATATCCACCGGCGGCACTGCAGCCGGAACCGCCTCCGGGGCGGCGGCGGGTGTCGCATCGGTGACGGCAGGCTTGCTGGCGACGGGCGCAGGTGTAATGTCCTGCGCCAGAGCCGGCGGGGGGGGCTTGAGCTCGGCCGCGTCGACCGGCGCCGGTGCCGGCAGGTCATCAGCCGGCGTCTCGTCGCGGGAGGCGCCGAACAGCCGTTGCAGCAAGCCCGGCCTGGTCTCCTGTGCGTCCTCGCTGGACAGCGCTTGCAGGGCCTGGCCCTGGAGCATGCCGAGTTCGGCGAGCAACGCGGGTAACTCACGAGGCTGGCGGGCACGCTCGTCGATGCGCTTGGCGAATTGCTTGAGCCCCTTGCGCACGTCCCGTGGCAGGTCGAGTTCGAGCAGGCGCGCGGCGATACCGGTCAGCGCGCTGACGCTCTGCTCGACGCGCTGCTGACGGCGCTGCTCGGAATCCAGCACGGCCCGTTCCAGCCGTGGAATCAGGGCCGAGAGACCGGCGTCCATCTGCTCGCCGCGAATGATCTCGCGCAGTTCCCGCATGCACTGGTCGACGGCCTTGTCGGCACCCTCGGCCGCCAGGGAACTGCGCACCAGGCCGCGGCGCAACAGGTCGAGACGGGCGTCCCAGCGCCTCTCGAGCTTTTCCTGCTGTTCGAGGCTTTCCAGGTACTTGGCTTTCCAACGCTGGGCGTCGTCACTCATGCAGGCATTCCGCGCTTGGATTCGCTGAGCGCCAGGGGCATGTCGGCCTGCAGCTCGGCGGGCAGGCGGATGTCCACGGCCACCGGCAGGTGATCGGATATCGGCTGGCTGAGCACAGCCACCCGCTCC
Organism: Pseudomonas sp. Q1-7; assembly: GCF_028010285.1. Taxonomy (NCBI): domain Bacteria; kingdom Pseudomonadati; phylum Pseudomonadota; class Gammaproteobacteria; order Pseudomonadales; family Pseudomonadaceae; genus Pseudomonas; species Pseudomonas sp. Q1-7. The sequence continues at coordinate 79,785 of NZ_CP116304.1, read as the reverse complement.
AGCGTCAGGCTGGGACTGAGCAGGATATGGTCGAGGCAGCGCTGCGGCCGCCAACTGGGGAAGGTGGCCTCGACCTGTGGCGCGATCAGGCCAAGGTCGCGCAGCGGCGAACGCTCCAGCAGGTCGTTGGCGTGGGTGTTCATATCGCCCATCAGCACCACGTTGCGATAACTGCCGACCAGTTCGCGGATGTAGGCCAGCTGGCGCGTGCGGGTACGGGCGCCAAGGGAAAGGTGCATCATCACCACGGCGAGGCCGTCGCGGCCCTTGCCGAAGCGCATCAGGATCGCGCCGCGACCCGGCGGTCCGGGCAGGGGGTGGTCCTCCAGCAGGCTGGGCTGCAGGCGACTGAGCAAGCCGTTGCTGTGCTGGGCCAGACGGCCGAGGTTGCGGTTCAGCTGCTGGTACCAGTAGGGGAAGTCGCCGAGCTGGGCGAGGTGCTCGACCTGGTTGATGAAGCCGGAGCGGAGGCTGCCGCCGTCGACTTCCTGCAGGGCGACCAGGTCGTAGTCGCCCAGCAGGTCACCAATGCGCTGGAGGTTGCCGGCACGCCCCGTGTGCGGCAGCAGGTGCTGCCAGCCACGGGTCAGGTAGTGATGGTAGCGCTCGGTGCTGATGCCGACCTGGATGTTGAAGCTGAGCAGTCGCAGGCGGCCGTCGGCGGGCAGCCTGCCCTTGTCGCAATGGGGGTTCACCCGTGCGTCGCACGAGTTCGCCGCCCGCTCACTCACCCAGCGTCGCAGCATCGGGCGAATGCGCCGCTTACTTCGCGGCGCGCTCCTTCTCGATCAGGTGCTCGGCGACCTTCAGGGTCTGCTCCGGACCACCCGAGGAGCTGATGTCGAAACGGTACTTGCCGTTGACCACCAGGGTCGGTACGCCAGTGATCTGGTAGGCCATCGCCAGTTTCTTGGCCTTTTCCATCTGGCCCTTCACGGCGAAGGAGTTGTAAGCCTTGAGGAAGGCGTCCTTGTCCACGCCCTGGGCGGCGAGGAACTCGGCCATCTCTTCCGGCGTGGCGAGCTTCTTGCCTTCCTTATGGATGGCGTCGAACACGGCCTTGTGCACCTTCTGCTCGACTTTCATGCTTTCCAGGGCGATGAACAGTTGGCCGTGGACGTTCCAGAGGCCGCCGAACATGGCGGGAATACGCACGAAATTGACGTCTTCCGGCAATTTGTCGGCCCAGGGATTGAGGGTGGGTTCGAACTGATAGCAGTGCGGGCAGCCGTACCAGAACAGCTCCACCACTTCGATCTTGCCGGGAACGGAAACCGGAACCGGGCTGCTCAGCTCGACATACTGCTTGCCGGCTTCGATGTCATCCGCCTGGACGGTGCTCACGCCCAGCAGGCTGGCGCCGGCAAGAACGGCGGAAAGGATCAGGTTACGCATGCTTCACTCCTTGACGGGAAAATAGGGCTACGAAGGCCAGGATTCGACCTGCGGCGGCACAGCGGGTTCCGGCCATTGTAGCGGGCCGGAGAACGAAAAAGGGTGGCCTAGGCCACCCTTGATCAGGTTCCAAACATCGATGCTCAGTGTAAGCCCTGGATGTAGCTGGAAACCGCTTCGATATCCTTGTTGCTCAGTTTGGCCGCGACGCTGCGCATCATCTGGGCATCACCATCGTTGGTGCGGTTGCCTTCACGGAAATCGGTCAGCTGCTTGGCCACGTACTGGGCATGCTGGCCACCCAGGTGCGGGAAGCCGGCAGCGGCGTTGCCGGAACCGTCGGGAGCGTGGCAACCGGTGCAGGCCGGCATGCCCTCATCCAGCTTGCCGCCACGGAACAGGGCTTCGCCACGAGCGACCACTTTCGGGTCGGCGGCGCCGACGCTGCCTTTCTGGCTGGAGAAATAGGCGGCGATGTCGGCCATGTCCTGGTCACTGAGGTTGTTCAGCAGGCCGGTCATTTCCAGGACGGTGCGGTTGCCGGCCTTGATGTCGTTCATCTGCTTGAGCAGGTAGCGCTCACCCTGGCCGGCCAGTTTCGGGAAGTTCGGGGCAGCACTGTTGCCATCCGGACCGTGGCAGGCGCCACATACGGCGGCCTTGGCCTGGCCAGCCTTGGCATCGCCGGCGGCGTGCGCCAAGCCGGTGATGCCCAGGGTCAACAGCAGACTCACGATTATTTTGTTCATCAGCTAATCCAACTACGGCTAAAGGGTAAAGGTGTTATGCGCCGGGCTACTTTATTGGCTCATCCACTGGATGACGGCCTTGTAGTCCTCGGCACTGCAATCCATACACAGGCCTTTCGGCGGCATGGCGTTCAAACCATTGGTGACATTCTGCACCAGCGTATCCATGCCCTTGGCCAGGCGCGGTTCCCAGGCAGCCTTGTCGCCTTTCTTCGGCGCCATCGGCAGCTGACCACTATGACAGGCCCCACAGGACCGGTTGAAAACCGCTTCCGGATCCTGGGCCGCTTGCGCGACGAAGGACAGCGCTGCAAGGCTAGCGACGAGCAGTACGTTCTTCATGATCAACCTCATCAGAGGGCGTTGCCGCGCATTCTGTCGTGCGTCGGTCATTGCCGTGGACACCAGACCCTGGGGGATAAAGCGCACACTAAATCCGCGGCATTATATACTGGCGAGGCATAAACGGAAACGAAACCGCCCTATGCGACACCGCGTCGCACCCCTGGATTCCCCATGTCACTCAAGAACCCGATCCTCGGTCTGTGCCAACAGGCCCGCTTCCTCATCAGTGCCGCCAAAGTCGACCAATGCCCGCCGGACAGCGGCCTGGAAGTGGCGTTCGCCGGGCGTTCCAACGCCGGCAAGTCGAGCGCGCTGAACACCCTGACCCACGCCAACCTGGCGCGCACCTCGAAGACGCCGGGCCGCACCCAGCTGCTGAACTTCTTCTCGCTGGACGAGGAGCGCCGCCTGGTGGACCTGCCGGGCTACGGTTACGCCAAGGTGCCGATTCCCCTCAAGCAGCACTGGCAACACCATCTGGAAGCCTACCTCAGCAGCCGTGAGAGCCTGGCAGGCCTGGTGCTGCTGATGGACATCCGCCACCCTCTGACCGATTTCGACCGCCTGATGCTGGACTGGTCCAGCGCCGGCAACATGCCCCTGCACATCCTGCTGACCAAGGCCGACAAGCTGGCCTTCGGCGCGGCGAAGAACGCGCTGCTCAAGGTGCGGCAGGAAATCCGCAAGGGTTGGGGCGACGGCGTTTCCATTCAGCTGTTCTCCGCGCCCAAGCGCCAGGGCATCGAGGAAGCCCACGCGGTGCTGGCGCACTGGCTGCAACTGGACCAGGAAGAAGGCGAGGCCGAAGCCTGAATTCCGGGCAAAAAAAACCCCGGACTTCGTATGGGGAGGGGGAAGTTCGGGGTTTAAGTCTGAACCGCTAGGGCGGGGTTCAGATATCTGCCAACACTAAACACAGCAAAAGGAGCATCGAAGGGCTTCACCAGCCATTCAGTTGTGTGACTCCCGCCTTTTGCAGAAAGTTCAGATTAATTTTAGAAAGAATTCGCTATCAGGATCCGAGCGCTTATTCGAGCAAAATCCAGGCATCTGTTTCATCGCCGATACAGATGCCCGTCCCAAGGCGCACTCAGTGCGCCTCGTCCCAGTTGTCGCCCACCCCGACTTCCACCACCAGCGGCACATCCAACTGCGCCGCGCCGCCCATCAGCGGACGGATCTGTTCGCTGACCTGCTGCACCAGATCCTCGCGCACTTCCAGCACCAGTTCGTCATGTACCTGCAGGATGACGCGGGCATCCAGTCCGCTCGCCTGGAGCCAGTCGTCCACCGCCACCATGGCGCGTTTCATGATGTCCGCGGCGGTACCCTGCATCGGCGCGTTGATCGCAGTGCGCTCGGCGCCCTTGCGCATGGCCTGGTTCTTCGAGTGGATTTCCGGCAGGTACAGGCGGCGGCCGAACAGGGTTTCGACGAAACCTTGCTGCGCGGCCTGCTCGCGGGTGCGTTCCATGTAGGCCAGCACACCGGGATAACGGGCGAAATAACGGTCGATGTAGGCCTGGGCTTCCTTGCGCTCGACGCCGATCTGCTTGGCCAGGCCGAAGGCGCTCATGCCGTAGATCAGGCCGAAGTTGATCGCCTTGGCACTGCGACGCTGGTTGCCACTGACCTCGTCCAGCGGCACGCCGAACACTTCGGAAGCGGTGGCGCGGTGCACGTCGCGGTCGTGGCGGAAGGCATCCAGCAGGCCTTCGTCCTTGGCCAGGTGGGCCATGATGCGCAGCTCGATCTGCGAGTAGTCCGCCGCCAGCAGCTTGTAGCCCTTGGGCGCGACGAAGGCCTGGCGGATGCGCCGACCCTCGGCGGTGCGGATCGGGATGTTCTGCAGGTTCGGATCGGAGGAGGACAGGCGCCCGGTGGCCGCCACGGCCTGGTGGTAAGAGGTGTGGATGCGCCCGGTGCGCGGGTTGATCTGTTCCGGCAGCTTGTCCGTGTAGGTGCTCTTGAGCTTGCTCAGGGAGCGGTACTGCATGATCACCTTGGGCAGCTCGTAGTCCTGTTCGGCCAGGTCGGCCAGCACGTTCTCTGCGGTGGACGGCTGCCCGGTGGCGGTCTTGGCCAGCACCGGCAGGCCGAGCTTCTCATAGAGGATGGCGCCCAGTTGCTTGGGCGAGCCGAGGTTGAATTCCTGGCCGGCCAGCTCATAAGCCTGGCGCTCCAGCGCCACCATCTTCTCGCCCAGTTCCAGGCTCTGCTGGCCCAGCAGCTTGCCGTCGACGAAGGCACCGTTGCGCTCGATGCGCGCCAGCACCGGCACCAGGGGCATTTCGATTTCCTTCAGGACCTTGGCCAGCGAAGGAACGGCCTCCAGCTTTTGCCACAGGGTCTGGTGCAGACGCAGGGTGACGTCGGCGTCTTCTGCGGCATAGGGGCCGGCCTGCTCGATGGCGATCTGGTCGAAGGTCAGCTGCTTGGCGCCCTTGCCGGCGATGTCCTCGAAGCGGATGGTGCTGTGGCCGAGGTACTTGAGGGCCAGGCTGTCCATGTCGTGGCGGGTGGCGGTGGAATCCAGCACATAGGATTCGAGCATGGTGTCGAAGGCGATACCCTGCACAGCAATCGGCGTGGTGGCATTGGCCAGGACGTTCATGTCGTACTTCGCATGCTGGCCGACCTTGGCCTTGGCCGGGTCCTCCAGCAGCGGTTTGAGGGCCTTGAGCACGGCGTCACGGTCCAACTGCGCGGGAACCCCCATGTAGCTGTGGGCCAGGGGCACGTAGGCCGCCTCGCCGGCTTCGACGGCAAAGGACACGCCCACCACCTGCGCCTGCTGGGCGTCGATGCTGGTGGTCTCGGTGTCGAATGCGAACAACGGCGCGGCTTCCAGCTTCTTCAGCCAAGCCTCGAACTGCGCCTGCTCCAGGATGACGTCGTAACGCGCCTCGTCTTTGGCCGGGGCGGCGTCCACAAGCTCCAGTTGCTCACCATCGGACTTCGCCTGGCGCTGCAGGTCATCCAGCCAGCTCTTGAACTCCAGGGTGCGGTACAGCTCGGCGAGGGCCTCGCGGTCGGGCTCACCAGGGTGCAGGGAATCGATCTCGACATTCAGTTCGACGTCGCACTTGATGGTGGCCAGCTGGTAGGACAGGTAGGCCATGTCCTTGTGTTCCTCGAGCTTGGCCGGCAGGCCCTTGGCGCCGCGGATAGGCAGCGCCGGCACCTTGTCGAGGCTGGAGTAGAGCACGTCCAGGCCGCCGCCCACGCCGGTGAGCAGGCCCAGGGCGGTCTTTTCGCCGACGCCGGGCACGCCGGGGATGTTGTCCACCTTGTCGCCCATCAGCGCCAGGTAATCGATGATGAGTTCAGGACCGACACCAAATTTCTCCTTCACGCCATCCACGTCCAGCGTGCTACCGGTCATGGTGTTGACCAGCGTAATGTGCCCGTCGACCAACTGCGCCATGTCCTTGTCGCCGGTGGAAATCACCACCGGGCGGCCGGCCGCCGCGCTCTGCCGGGCCAGGGTGCCGATCACGTCGTCGGCTTCCACACCCTCCACGCAGAGCAACGGCAGGCCCAGGGCGCGGACGCTGGCATGCAGCGGCTCCACCTGCACCCGCAACTCATCCGGCATCGACGGGCGATTGGCCTTGTACTCGGCGAACATCGCGTCGCGGAAGGTGCCGCCCTTGGCATCGAAGACCACCGCGAAGGGGCTGTCCGGGTATTGCCGGCGCAGGCTCTTGAGCATGTTCAGCACACCTTTGACCGCACCGGTGGGCAGGCCGGCGGAGGTGGTCAGCGGCGGCAGGGCATGGAAGGCGCGGTACAGGTAGGAGGATCCGTCCACCAGGACGAGGGGGGCTTGGCTCATGCGTGAAATCAACCTTTATTCACCGGACCCGAAGTAGAATGGACCGATCATTGACGAGAAGGGACAAGGTTACCATGCGCGCATTGAACCGCCTGTTGATCGCCAGCCTCCTGGCCATCGCCCCGGTCGCCACGTTCGCCGCCGACGAACCCTCCGCGGAACCGGACGTCACCATCCGCCAGGAAGGCGACAAGACCATCCAGGAATACCGCGTCAACGGTTTCCTCTACGCCATCAAGGTGACCCCGAAGAACGGCAAGCCGTACTTCCTGGTCCGCGCCGATGGCGAAAGCAACTACGTCCGCTCGGACAACCCCGACATGCTTATCCCGGCCTGGGAAATCTTCAGCTGGTAGCGCACGCGCAACCCCGTAACAAGGTAGTCCAATGTCTGTATTCACCCCCCTCGAACGTCCGGAACTGGAAGCCTTCCTCGCCCCCTACGGGCTGGGTCGGCTGAAGGATTTCCAAGGCATCGCCGAAGGCTCCGAGAACAGCAACTTTTTCGTCAGCCTGGAAGGGGGTGAATACGTCCTGACCCTGGTGGAGCGCGGCCCCAGCCACGACCTGCCGTTCTTCATCGAACTGCTCGACGTGCTCCACGAGGCCGACCTGCCGGTGCCCTTCGCCCTGCGCACAGGTACGGGCGAGGCCCTGCGCGAGCTGGCGGAGAAGCCGGCGCTGCTGCAGCCGCGCCTGCCGGGCAAGCACGTGCACCAGCCCAACGCCCACCATTGCGCGGAAGTTGGCCGTCTCCTGGCGCGCCTGCACCTGGCCACCCGCGAACGGGTGCTGGAGCGCAAGAGCGATCGCGGCCTGGCCTGGATGGTCGACGAGGGTCCTGGCCTCGCCCTGCAGCTGGACGACGCGGCGCTGCCGCTGCTGCGCGATGCCTTGAAGGAAATCGGCGAGGTGAAGGAACGCTTTCTCGCTTTGCCACGGGCCAACCTGCACGCCGACCTGTTCAAGGACAACGTGCTGTTCGATGGTCCGCACCTGTCCGGGGTGATCGACTTCTACAACGCCTGCTCCGGCCCCATGCTCTACGACCTGGCCATCTGCCTGAACGATTGGTGCTCGGACGCCGACGGCCGCCTCGACGGCCAACTGGCCCGTGCCCTGCTCGGTGCCTATGCCGCGCTGCGCCCGTTCATCGCCGCCGAGGCCGAACTCTGGCCGACCGCCCTGCGCATCGCCTGCGTGCGTTTCTGGCTGTCGCGGCTGATCGCCGCCAATGCCTTCGCCGGGCAGGATGTGCTGATCCATGACCCGAATGTGTTCCAGAAGCGCCTGGCGCAGCGGCAGAGGATTGAGGTGGCGTTGCCGTTTGCGCTCTGACGGGCAGCAATACCCTCCAGGGGGCGCCCCCTTGTAGGAGCGAATTCATTCGCGAAGGGCAGCTCTGCTGCCCGTGACATCCATCGGCACGCGCCTGACCGGAAATCGCGAATGAATTCGCTCCCACAGGTCTATTCCCGGCCCGGCCATCCATGGCTGGTCGTTCGCCCTTCAAAACGCATGCTCGAGCGAGTAAAGATCGAATCCGCAGCAGACATCCCTGTCGTTGCTCCTCTGCTCAAGTTCAACCCCGGCCCGGCCATCCATGGCCGGTCGTTCGCCGGGGCGAAGCATGCTTCGCCTGATCCGGCTCACCCACACTTCGAGTGTCCGCAGTTGAGGCAGGTGGCGCAGCCGTCCATCTGCACCACTGCCTGCGTGTTGCATTTGCCGCAGAGCTGGGCGCCCGCGGGGAAGCCTTCGCCGGGTTCGGCGGTGGTGGTGCCCAGGCTGGCTTCATAGGCCGCGCGCTTTTCCGCCAGGTAGAGCCGCTGCTCTTCGTCCAGCTTCTGGCCTTCCATCAGGCCGATGGCCACCAGGTGACGCTCCAGCACCGCGCCTATTTCCGCCACCAGCGACGGCATGTAGACCCCGCCGCGCTTGAGGTAGCCGCCGCGCGGGTCGAACACTGCCTTCAGCTCTTCCACCAGGAAGGTGCAGTCGCCGCCCTTGCGGAACACCGCTGACATGATGCGGGTGAGGGCGACGATCCACTGAAAATGCTCCATGCCCTTGGAGTTGATGAAGATCTCGAAGGGCCGGCGCTGCTCGAAGGCAGTGCCGGGGTTCAGCACGATGTCGTTGATGGTCACGTAGAGCGCGTGCTCGAACAGCGGCGACTTGATCTTGTAGGTGGCGCCCACCAGGGTTTCCGGACGCTGCAGGGTCTCGTCCATCTGCACCACGGCGGCGGCTTCTTCGGCGGCCTTGCGGGCCTTTTCCTGGTCCAGGTCCACCAGGCTGAAGCCCTTGATCTTCTGCTCGATCTTGAGGGGCATAGGGGCCTCCACGTGTTCAGTACTTGCCGTAGTAGCCTTCCTTCAAGGCTTCGAACAGGTTGGCGGCGGTGTGGACCTCGCCGTCGTACTCCACTTCTTCATTGCCGCGCAGCTCCACCTGGGTTCCGTCTTCCAGCTCGAAGCGGTAGACGGTCCGCTCCAGGTCCGCATCCTTCACCAGCACCCCCTGGAACGCCGCCGGGTTGAAGCGGAAGGTGGTGCAACCCTTGAGGCCCTGGTGCCAGGCCCGCAGGTAGATGTCCTTGAAGTCCTCAAAGGCGAAGTCGGTGGGGACGTTGGCGGTCTTGGAGATGGAGGAGTCGATCCAGCGCTGCGCGGCGGCCTGCATGTCCACATGCTCGGCAGGGCGGATGTCGTCGGCGCTGACGAAATAGTCCGGCAGGCGCTGGGTCGGATGCTCAGCGTCGGGCCGGGCCTGGCGGTTGACCAGGGCGCGATAGGCCAGCAGCTCGTAGCTGCACACCTCGATCTTCTCCTTGGTCTTGCGCCCGGGGCGGATCAGGTTGCGCGAATACTGGTGGGCGTAGCTCGGCTCGATACCGTTGGAGGCGTTGTTGGCCAGGCTCAGGCTGATGGTGCCGGTGGGAGCGATGGAGCTGTGGTGGGTGAAGCGCGCGCCCACCTCGGCCAGCTCGGCCACCAGTTCCGGTGCGTGCTCGGCGATCCGCTGCATGTAGCGGGAATAGCGCGCGTGGAGGATACGCCCCGGCACCCGATCGCCGACCTTGTAGCCGTCGTCCACCATCTCCGGGCGCTTGCGCAGCAGGGCGGCGGTCACTTCGTAGTCGCGGCTCAGGATGGGCGCCGGGCCTTTCTCCCGGGCCAGCTCCAGCGCCACCTGCCAACCGGCCAGGGCCATCTCCCGCGCCACCTCCTCGGTGAACACACAGGCTTCGGTACTGCCGTAGCGCAAGCGCAACAGCGCCAGGGCCGAACCCAGGCCGAGGAAGCCCATGCCGTGGCGGCGCTTGCCGAGGATTTCCTCGCGCTGCCGCGCCAGCGGCAGGCCGTTGATCTCCACCACGTTGTCGAGCATGCGGGTGAAGACGCGCACCACGGCGCGGAAGCGCTCCCAGTCGAAGTGAGCGTCTTCGCTGAAGGGCTCCTCGACGAAGGCGGTGAGGTTGATCGAGCCCAGCAGGCAGGACCCGTAGGGCGGCAGCGGCTGCTCGCCGCAGGGATTGGTGGCGCGGATAGCCTCGCACCACCAGTTGTTGTTCAGCTCGTTGACCCGGTCGATGAGGATGAAGCCCGGCTCGGCGAAGTCGTAGGTGGAGACCATGATCATGTCCCACAGGTGCCGGGCCTGGACGCGGCCGTACACCTTGCAGGCCACCAGGCCGTCCTCGCGGACGATGTAGCCCTCGTGCACCGGCCAGTCGCGCCAGATCACCTGCGTCGGATCGCCGAAGTCCAGTTCGTCGCGCTCCTTGGGGTGCACCGGGTAGAGCAGCGGCCACTCGGTGTCGTTCTCCACCGCGTGCATGAAGGCATCGCTGACCAACAGACTGAGGTTGAACTGGCGCAGGCGCCCGTCCTCGCGCTTGGCGCGAATGAACTCACGCACGTCCGGGTGGCAGACGTCGAAGGTGCCCATCTGTGCCCCACGGCGGCCGCCGGCGGAGCTCACGGTGAAGCACATCTTGTCGTAGATATCCATGAACGACAGCGGCCCGCTGGTCTGCGCCCCGGCGCCGGACACAAAGGCGCCCCGCGGACGCAGCGTGCTGAATTCGTAGCCGATGCCGCAGCCGGCCTTGAGGGTGAGCCCGGCTTCATGGACCTTGCCGAGGATGTCGTCCATGGAGTCGAGGATGGTGCCGGAGACCGTGCAGTTGATGGTCGAGGTCGCCGGCTTGATGTCCTGGGCGCCGGCATTGGAGATGATCCGTCCGGCCGGGATGGCGCCGTTGCGCAGGGCCCAGAGGAAGCGCTCGTACCAGTGCTCGCGGGCCGCGCTGTCGGCTTCCACGTCCGCCAGGGCGCGGGCCACGCGCTGCCAGGTGGCGTCCGGGGTGAGGTCGATCGGCGTACCGTCCTTGTGCTTGAGGCGGTACTTGCTGTCCCAGATGTCCTCCGACGCCGCCTGCAAGGCGATGCCGTGGTTGCCCTGGACCTGCCTGGGGGTCCCTGTCCTGGCCATCCGCTACCCTCCCGTGATGAAGAGTCCAGACTCGCATGACCACGAATGCCGGCCGCTGATCCACATCAAGACGGCCCGCGGCCCCTCTCTCACATTAGCAGGCGACGCTTCGCTCACGACGCCTGGAATACCGCGAAACCGTGGAAGCGCGTTCAGAGCGCTTCCAGACACCCCGCCAGGCCGTCGCCCAGGTTTTGCAGCAGGGTTTCATAGCCGTTGGCGGCGACCGGCGCGGCCAGGCCCAGGGCATCCAGTTCGGCCAGGCGCACCGGCAGGCCGGCAGAGAGCGTGTCGGCCAGGCGTGGACGTACCGGCGGCTCATTGAACACACAGCTGGGGCCGGCCTTCTGCAACCGCTCGCGCATGGCGGCGACGTGGCGGGCGCCGGGCTGCACTTCGCTGGCCACGCTGAACACACCGGCGTGGCGCAGGCCGTAGGCGGCCTCGAAGTAGTCGAAGGCTTCGTGGAAAACGAAGAAGGGCTTGCTGGCGACCTTGGCCATGCGCGCCTTCAGGCGGGCGTCGAGTTGCTCCAGACGACCTTCGAAGGCCTTCAGGTTGGCCTGGTAGCGGGCGGCGTTGGCCGGATCGGCGGCGGCCAGGTCGGCGGCCATGCGCGCGGCAATCACCCGGGCGTTGGCCGGCAGCAACCAGAGGTGGACGTCCAGCGAGCCGGGGCGATGGTCATGATCGTGCTCATGCTCATGCTCATGTTCGTGATCATCCTCGCCGTGCTCGTCATGCGGGGCCTCGAAATGCCGCAGGGTCATGCCGGCTTCGCCCTGCAGCGCCACGCTGGGCTTGTCGCGGCCCTGGAGCACGCGGGGCAGGAAGCTTTCCAGGTCGGGACCGACCCAGTAGAACAGATCCGCCTCGCGCACCCGGCGCACGTCCGAGGGGCGCAGGGCGTACTGGTGCGGCGAGGCGCCGGGGGGCAGCAGCACGTCGGGTTGGCCGGCGCCGTCCTGCACGGCGGCGGCGATCAGTTGCAGCGGTTTGATGCTGGTCAGCAGGCGGACCTCGGCCTGGGCCGACAGGGCGCAGGCACTGAGCAGAAGGGAGACGAATAGACGGAACACGGCACAGACTCGGCGGTAAAAGAGTTATAGAATAACGTCTCTTTCACCTGACGTCGCCGCCGCCATGCTCAAGCCGATCAGCGTAAAGGCCCCCCTGGCCTGTCGTCCCCACGACCATTCCCACTGCGTGTCCAACGCCCTGGCCGAGGCCGATGCCATCTGCGCCCGCCAGGGCCTGCGCCTGACCGCCCTGCGCAAGCGCGTGCTGGAACTGGTCTGGCAAAGCCACAAGCCGCTGGGCGCCTACGACATCCTCGGCGTGCTGACCGAGGAAGACGGCCGCCGCGCGGCGCCGCCCACCGTCTACCGGGCCCTGGACTTCCTCCTGGAGAACGGCCTGGTGCACCGCATCGCCTCGCTCAACGCCTTCGTCGGCTGCAACCACCCGGGCGACGCCCACCAGGGCCAGTTCCTCATCTGCCGCAACTGCCAGACCGCCATCGAGCTGGAACAACCGAGCATCAGCCAGGCCATTGTCGAGAGCGCCACGTCCGTGGGCTTCGTGGTCGAAGGCCAGACCGTGGAGATCGTCGGCCTCTGCGCCAGCTGCCAGGTGGCCGCATGAGCGATGTACTGATCCGTCTCGACGGGGTCGGCGTCGACTTCGCGGGCCAACCGGTGCTGCAGGATGTGCGCCTGGAAGTGAAGGCCGGCGAGATCGTCACCCTGATCGGCCCCAACGGCGCCGGCAAGACCACCCTGGTGCGCGCCGTGCTCGGCCTGCTCAAGCCCGATAGCGGCGAAGTCTGGCGCAAGCCGCGCCTGCACATCGGCTACATGCCGCAGAAGCTCCAGGTGGACGCCACCCTGCCGCTGACCGTGCTGCGCTTCCTGCGCCTGGTGCCGGGGGTTGACCGCAAGGCCGCCCTCGCCGCGCTGGATGAAGTGGGCGCGGCCCAGGTGATCGACAACCCGTTGCAAAACATCTCCGGTGGCGAGCTGCAGCGCGTGCTGCTGGCCCGCGCCCTGCTGCGCGAGCCCGAGCTGCTGGTGCTGGACGAGCCGGTGCAGGGCGTCGACGTCGCCGGCCAAGCCGAGCTCTATCGCCTGATCGGCCGCCTGCGCGACCGCCACGGCTGCGGCGTGCTGATGGTTTCCCACGACCTGCACCTGGTGATGAGCGCCACCGACCAGGTGGTCTGCCTGAATCGCCACGTGTGCTGCTCCGGCCACCCGGAACAGGTCAGCGGCGACCCGGCCTTCGTCGAACTGTTCGGCCAGGACGCCAAGAGCCTGGCCGTCTACCACCACCACCACGACCATGCCCACGACCTGCATGGCGAAGTGGTGAAGCCCCCCTTCCCCGGCGGCACCCGCTTCACGCCCGTCCACAAGCACGGCCCCGACTGCAACCATGGCTGACTTTCTCCTCAACGCCCTGCTCGCCGGCCTGGCCCTGGCCCTGGTGGCCGGCCCCCTCGGCTCCTTCGTGGTCTGGCGGCGCATGGCCTATTTCGGCGACACCCTGTCCCATGCCGCCCTGCTCGGCGTGGCCCTTGGCCTGATGCTCGACGTCAGCCCCACCCTCGCGGTGACCGTCGGCTGCGTGCTGCTCGCCGTGCTGCTGGTGACCCTGCAGCAGCGCCAACCGCTGGCCTCCGACACCCTGCTGGGCATCCTCGCCCACAGCACCCTGTCCCTGGGCCTGGTGGTGCTGAGCTTCATGAGCGAGGTACGCGTCGATCTCATGGCCTATCTGTTCGGCGACCTGCTGGCAGTGAGCCGGACCGACCTCGCCTGGATTCTCGGCGGCAGCGCCCTGGTGATGCTGGTGCTGACCCTTATCTGGCGGCCGCTGCTGGCGATCACCGTGCACGAGGAACTGGCGCGGGTGGAAGGCTTGCCGGTGGCGGCGATCCGCCTCGGCCTGATGCTGCTGATCGCCATCGTCATCGCCGTGGCGATGAAAATCGTCGGCGTGCTGCTGATCACGTCCCTGCTGATCATCCCGGCCGCCGCCGCCCAGCGTCACGCCCGCAGCCCCGAGCAGATGGCCCTGGGCGCCAGCCTGCTGGGCCTGGTGGCGGTGTGCGCGGGTCTGGCGCTGTCCTGGTACGAGGACACCCCGGCCGGCCCGTCCATCGTGGTGTCGGCCGCGAGCCTGTTCCTCTTCAGTTTCGCCCTGCCGCGTCGCACCTGAGCGGCGCCAGGCAAGGCGACAGAATCGCCAGCCCGGCGGCCGGAATGACACTGCTTTTTTGTCCTAAGCCCGAGCAGCGTGTACAATCGCGCATTTTTTGAGCAATCAGAGACCTGACGAAATGAAACCGTTCGCCACTCGTTGCCTATCCATCGCCGCGCTTTCCGTGCTGCTGGCCGCCTGCCAGACCGCACAACAGGGCGCGGAGCCGCCCACCGACGCACTGAGCAGCGGCTTCCTGCAGCTCGACCAGAGCCTGGCGGCCGGCCAACTGGCCGAGGCAGAAAGCCAGCTCAGGGCCCTGGAAGGCAGCAACGCGGCGGACGCCCGCGTCGCGCACTACCAGCGCCAGTTGGCCGATGCCTGGCTCAAGCGCAGCCAGGTCGCCCTGCAACTGGGAGACCTGGACGGCGCCGCCACGGCCCTCAGCCACGCGCGCAGCCTGATGCCCAAGGCCCCGGCGCTGACCGAAGGCCTCAACGGCGCCATCGACAAGGCGCGCCAGGCGGGCAACGAAGCCCTGCCGCTGGAGCCGGCCCCTCAGTCCTGAGGCCGCCGGCCGACAGGCAGCTAGACTGCACTGAGCCCGCCTGTCGCTTATTCCCCGATGCTATAGCCATAGGCACAGAAAGATTTTCTGTGCCTATGTGGCAGCAGGTAAACTTGCCGGCTTTTTAGCCGATCCGGCTAACGACGAACCCACAAGGTTTCCGCAGTGATCGAATTCCATAACGTCCACAAGGCGTATCGCGTCGAAGGCCGTGAAATCCCGGCCCTGCAGCCGACCGACCTCGCCATCCAGAGCGGCGAAGTCTTCGGCCTGATCGGCCATTCGGGCGCCGGCAAGAGCACCCTGCTGCGCCTGATCAACCGCCTCGAGGAACCCTCCGGTGGCCGCATCGTCATCGAAGGCACCGACGTCACCGCCCTCGACAGCGAGGGCCTGCGCCGCTTCCGCCAGCGCGTCGGGATGATCTTCCAGCACTTCAACCTGCTGTCGTCCAAGACCGTGGCCGAGAACGTCGGCCTGCCGCTGAAGCTCGCGGGCGAACTGTCCCGCAGCGAGATCGATCGCCGCGTCGCCGAACTGCTGGCCCGTGTCGGCCTCAGCGACCACGCGCGCAAGTACCCGGCGCAGCTTTCCGGCGGCCAGAAGCAGCGTGTCGGCATTGCCCGCGCCCTGGCCACCCAGCCGAAAATCCTGCTCTGCGACGAGGCCACCAGCGCCCTCGACCCGCAGACCACCGCGCAGGTGTTGCAACTGCTGACCGAGATCAACCGCGAACTGAAGCTGACCATCGTCCTCATCACCCACGAGATGGACGTGATCCGCCGGGTCTGCGACCGCGTCGCGGTGATGGACGGTGGCGTCATCGTCGAGCAGGGCGCGGTGGCCGATGTGTTCCTGCACCCGCAGCACCCCACCACCCAGCGCTTCGTGCTGGAAGACGAACACGTGGACGAAGGCGAGCAGCGCGATGATTTCGCCCATGTCAGCGGCCGCATCCTGCGCCTGACCTTCCGCGGCGACGCGACCTACGCCCCGCTGCTGGGCACCGTGGCGCGCCAGAGCGGGGTGGACTACAGCATCCTCGCGGGACGAATCGACCGCATCAAGGACACCCCCTACGGCCAGCTGACCCTGGCCCTGACCGGCGGCGATATCGACGCCGCGCTGACCTGCTTCCGCGAGGCGGACGTGCACCTGGAGATCCTGCGCTGATGGACGCCCTGCTCGCCAATATCGACTGGTACGAAATCTGGCTCGCCACCCTCGACACCTTCCTGATGCTCGGCGGCTCGCTGCTGTTCACCGTGCTGCTGGGCCTGCCCCTGGGCGTGCTGCTGTTCCTCACCGGCCCTCGCCAGCTGTTCGAGCAGAAAGCCGTCTACGGCCTGCTGTCGCTGCTGGTGAACGTGCTGCGTTCGCTGCCCTTCATCATCCTGCTGATTGTGATGATCCCCTTCACCGTGTTCATCACCGGCACCTCCCTGGGTGTCGCCGGCGCCATCCCTCCGCTGGTGGTGGGCGCCACGCCCTTCTTCGCGCGCCTGGTGGAAACCGCCCTGCGCGAGGTGGATCGCGGCATCCTCGAAGCCACCCAGGCCATGGGCGCCACCACCCGCCAGATCATCTGGAATGCCCTGCTGCCGGAGGCCCGGCCGGGCATCTTCGCCGCCATCACCGTCACCGCCATCACCCTGGTGTCCTACACCGCGATGGCCGGAGTGGTGGGCGCCGGCGGCCTCGGCGACCTGGCCATCCGCTTCGGCTACCAGCGCTTCCAGACCGACGTGATGGTGGTCACGGTGGTCCTGCTGCTGGTGCTCGTACAGATCCTGCAAACCGTCGGCGACAAGCTGGTGGTTCACTTTTCCCGTAAATGACCTGGCGCCGGCGCCCGTTGCGCCGGCCCCCACGACTGCCCACAAGGAGCCGCTCATGAAAAAACTGCTGGTGGCCTTCGCCGCCCTGACCACCCTCTCCGCCCAGGCCGACACCCTGAAGGTGGCCGCCACCCCGGTGCCCCACGCGGAAATCCTCGAGTTCATCAAGCCGCAACTGGCGAAGGAAGGCGTGGACCTGCAGGTGAAAGTCTTCACCGACTACGTGCAGCCCAACGTGCAGGTTGCCGAAGGCCGCCTGGATGCCAACTTCTTCCAGCACCAGCCCTACCTGGACGAGTTCAACAAGGCCCGCCAGACCAAGGTGAAGCTGGTGTCCGTGGTCGGCGTCCACGTCGAGCCCTTCGGCGCCTACTCCAGCAAGGTGAAGTCCCTGGCCGAGCTGCCGGAAGGCGCCCAGGTGGTCATCCCCAACGACGCCACCAACGGCGGCCGCGCCCTGCTGCTGCTGGACAAGGCCGGCGTGATCAAGCTGAAGGACAACACCCGCATCACCGCCACCCCGAAGGACATCGCCGAGAATCCGAAGGGCATCAAGGTGCGTGAGCTGGAAGCCGCGACCCTGCCGCGCGTGCTGAACCAGGTGGACCTGGCGCTGATCAACACCAACTACGCCCTGGAAGCCAAGCTGAACCCCACCCAGGACGCCCTGGCCATCGAAGGCAGCGAGTCGCCCTACGTGAACATCCTGGTGGCCCGCGAGGACAACAAGGCCAACGCCGACCTGCAGAAACTGGCCGCGGCCCTGCACAGCCCCGAGGTGAAGCAATTCATCGAGGAGAAGTACAAGGGCGCGGTGGTTCCGGCGTTCTGATTGCTTCGGCATGAATGAAAAAGCCCGCTCGATTGAGCGTAATGCTGTTCACTTAAGCGGAGCAGCCTTGCGGTCCACCGGGTAGCGGGTCTTGGAAATCTTCACCGTCCTGGGTCTTGATGGCTTGGGGCGGTGATCCAGAAACAGCCCGCCAATACCGGCTCGCAACTCCGACAGGCGACGGCCCGTGGCCGAAATCGGGTTGGCCGCCGCCATCACGATCAATTGCACGGCGATATAGTGAGCCACCGGCTTGAAGCGGATGTCGGCGGGTGAGCGGCCGAAGGCGACTGCCGCCTGACCGGCCTCACGGCGGATGATGTTGTAGGCCAGCAACAATCCCCAGACCTCCTGGTAGACCAACGCCTTGACCTTGCTGCGCAGGGTCACCGCATTCTGCTGCAGGGAACTCTTGATGTTCCGGAAACCCAGTTCGATCTCCCAGCGCTCCCGGTACAGTGTGGCGACCGCCTTGGCGCTGTAGCGCTCGGCCGGCAGCGAGGTCAGAACGGTTTTTACCTTGCCCTGGACTTCGTAGCTGACCTCGCGCACCTCCCAGTGCGTGGGTAGGTTCGGGTTACGGTTTCGCGCCTGGGGCGACACCTTCATGCGCAACAGGCGATCCCCTTTGCCATAACGCGTCACTTCCTCGCTGACTAGACCCTGGCGGGCCGGGATCAACCAATGTCGGTGGTCACCGCCCTTGTTCAACCCCAACAGCAAATCGGCGCTCCAGAACCCCTTGTCGAACAAGGTCACCGAATGGTCGGGAATCTGCTGCACAAAGGCATCGGCCAAACGCATTTCACTGCGCCGGTATGGGCTCAACTGGGCATCCAGAATCAAGTGCGAGCGCACATTCATCAGGGCCACGAGCCGCAGCATGGGGAACGGCGTCTGACGGTCGGTGGCGGTATTGCCAGAGCCGAAATGCTCCCGCAGTTCGGGTGTATCCGGGGTGCGCAGCAGTGCACCATCCACCGCCAACACCTGCAGGCCCTGCCAGCTATCGCCGTCATAGCGCTCACACCCCCATTGCTGACCCGTCTGGCGAAACAGCCATTCAACCGGATCGGCCCCCAGCCGCTTGCGTGCCTCGGTGACCCCACTTCTGGCCAGCAGGTGGTCGGAGGCCAGACCCTGGGCGCAGATGTTCAGGCGCCGCGCCACCTCATGGACCGGCTCGTCGCGGAACAAGGCCATGCCGAGCACCAGCCAGAGCACCTGATCACTGGGCAGGCGCCGGCGGCGGATGGTGGCTTGGGCAGAAAGGTCCAGCGCCGACGCCACCCACTCGATCGGGATGTTTTGGGTGAAGGTGCTCAAGTCGGAGAAGTTGAACAACTCGCCCAGGTCGAGCAACTGCTGTTGAAAGGACATAAAAAATCCGATGCCAGAGGTCTGGCATCGGATTCTCGGGGAGCTTCGGCTGCAGCTCAAATGCTTATGTGAACAGCATTACGCTCGATTGAGCGGGCTTTTTTGTGGGTGCCTGGTTTCCTGTGGGAGCGAATTCATTCGCGAAAGGCTGTGCACCGGATTCGTTGGCTTCGTTCCTCAGCGGAGCGCCGCCCGACCCAACCTACGGTCAGCCCTTGGGCGCCAGCAATCCCGGCAGTTGCTCCTTGAGCTTCTGGTTGTTCAGCGGCGAGCGGATGAAGCCGCGCTGGGTGCCGTCCGGGCCGAGCACCACCAGATTGCCGCTGTGGTCCACGGTGTAGTTCTCCTTGCTGGTGTCGGCCGGGATGAACGGAATGCTCACCGCGTTGGCCAGCTTCTGCAGGGTGGGCAGGTCGGCGGTAATGCCGACGAAGCTCGGGTCGAAGTAACCGATGTACTGCTTCATCTGCTGCGGGGTGTCGCGATTCGGGTCGACGCTGACGAACACGATGCGCAGGTTGTCCCGCGCTTCCGGCGGCAGCAGGCCCTTGAGCTCGCGCATCTGCGCCATGGTGGTGGGGCAGATGTCCGGGCAGAAGGTGTAGCCGAAGAACACCAGGCTCCACTTGTCCTTGAACTGGTCCACCGCGACCTTGGCGCCGTTCTGGTCGATCATTTCCAGCGCCGGCAGCGTGCGGCTCTGGGGCAGCAGGACGATGCCGGCGTCGAGCAGTTTGGTGGGGTCGGTCTGGCCCTGGCTGTTGAGCACCCGATGCACGGTGAGGCCGAGCACCACGGCGACGACAGCGACGAGGACGAAGACGGTTTTCTGGATTCTGGTCATAGGTTCAGCATCAGGTAGTGGTCCACCAACAGCGCGATGAACAGCAGGAAGAGGTAGGCGATAGAGTACTTGAAGGTCCTGATCGCCGCGTGCGGTTTGCTGTCACGGTACAGCACCCAGGCCCACTGCAGGAAGCGCGCGCCCAATGCCGTGGCGCAAACCAGGTAGAGCGGGCCGCTCATGTGAATGGCATAAGGCAGCAGGCTCACCGCGAACATCGCCAGGGTGTAGAGCAGGATGTGCACCTTGGTGTACTGCTCGCCGTGGGTCACCGGCAGCATGGGGATGTCGGCCTTGGCGTATTCGGCCTTGCGGTGGATGGCCAGGGCCCAGAAGTGCGGCGGGGTCCAGGCGAAGATGATCAGCACCAGCAGCAGCGGTTCGGCGGACAGGTGCCCGGTGACCGCTACCCAGCCCAGCAGCGGCGGCGCAGCGCCGGCCAGGCCGCCAATGACGATGTTCTGCGGCGTGGCGCGCTTGAGGAAGCCGGTGTAGAGCACGGCGTACCCCACCAGCGAGGCCAGGGTCAGCCAGGCGGTCAGTTCGTTGGTGAAGGCCAGCAGCAGCCCCTGGCCGGCCACCGCCAGCACGAAGGCGAAGGCCAGCGCCGCCGCCGGCGAGACACGACCATTGACCACCGGGCGCTTGAGGGTGCGCGCCATGATCGAGTCGATGCGCCGGTCCACCACATGGTTGACCGCCGCCGCCGCACCGGCGCAGAGGCCAATGCCGAGGTTGCCGAACAGCAGCACGTCCCAGGGCACCCCGGCGCGAGTGGCGAGAAACATCCCCACCAGCGAGGTGATGAGCATCAGCACCACCACCTTGGGCTTGGTCAGTTCCAGGTAGTCGCGCCAGCTGGCGCGGACTTCACTGTGTCCTTGGCTGAGCAGAGTGGCCATGGCGTCTCTCCTTCTTCTTGTGTTCAGGCCGGCTTGCCGGCGTGGTGCCGGACCGCCGCGGCGGAAACGGAGGCGGCCGGAGCCTGCGCCCGCACCCGGTAGTTCACTGATACCAGCACCAGCAGCAGCAGCGCACCGCCGCCGTTGTGGGCCACCGCCACCGGCAGCGGCAGGTGCAAGAGCACGTTGCTGATACCCAGGCCCACCTGCAGGCACAGTGCCGCCAGCAGCAGCCCGGCCAGGCGTGAAAGCCCGGCGCCGCGCAGTTGCCAGGCCAGGGCCAGCAGCACCAGGGTTACCGCCAGGGCGCCGAGCCGGTGAGTCATGTGGATGGCGGTGCGGGCATCGCTGTCCAGTTGTCCACCCAGGTAGTTGGGGCCTATGTGCTGGGTGAGGTGGAAGCCGTTGGCGAAGTCCATGGCCGGCCACCATTCACCGTGGCAGGTGGGCAGGTCGACGCAGGCCACTGCCGCATAGTTGGAGCTGACCCATCCCCCCAGGGCGATCTGCCCGATCACCAGCGCCAAGCCCAACGCCGCCCAACGACGCAGCCGCACCGGTAGATGCAGGGGAGGGAAGGCATTGGACAGGCGCAGACAAAGCAGCAGCAGAAGCGAGAGGGTGGTGAATCCGCCCAGCAGATGGGCCGTCACCACCTGGGGCCAGAGCTGCAGGGTCACCGTCCACATGCCGAACGCCGCCTGGGTGATGACCACGCCCAGCAACAGCAGCGGCAACTTCAGCGGTTGGCCGTCGCGGCCGCGCAGGCGCACCGCCTGGATGGCCAGCCCCAGGATCACCAAGCCCAGGGTGCCAGCGAAGTAGCGGTGGACCATCTCGTTCCAGCCCTTTTCGGCCTCCACTGGCGCATGGGGGAAGTTGACCTCGGCGTGTGCCAGCTGGGCTTCGGATTGCGGCACGCCGATGAAGCCGTAGCACCCCGGCCAGTCGGGGCAGCCGAGACCGGCGTGGGTCAGGCGGGTGTACGCGCCCAGCAGCACCACCACCACGGCCAGCAGGGTGGCGAACAGGGCGAGGCGGTATCCAGGCCGGTTCTTGAGGTTATCCACAGCAGCCGCTCCTCACCTTTCCGGGGAAAGGGCTCGTTCAACCGATATTGGAAAGCTTCAGCAGGTGACGCAGGTCGTTGAGAATCTGTTTGCCCTTGGCGCTGCCGTCGTAGCGCAGCACCAGGTTGCCGTGGGGATCGACGATCCACAGCTGCGCGCCGCCCAGGTTGTCGGTGGCCTTTTCATAGGCGGCGGCATCCAGGCCGTGGCGCTTGAGCTGCGGGTACTCCTGCTGGAGCCGGGCGGCGTAGTCCGCGGACACCTCGGTGGTGGCCAGGGCATGGGTGGCGCGAGAAGCCTCGCGGCCCAGGCCGATGTGGATCTGCCGCGCCGCATAGACCAACTGCTGGCAGTCCTCCAGGCAGCCGGCCGGGGCGGTCACCAGCAACGTCCATGTTTCCGACTGAGTCGCATCCTGCACGCCGAGGTCGGCCAGGGTCTGGCCATTGCCGATAAGGGCGCCGTGGTAGCTCCGGCCCTCCGGCACCCAGAAGTTGAACTTGTACATGGCGGTGGCGAGCAGCATCGGGCCGATCACCACCATCAGGATCAGCAGCAGCTGGATGCGCCCACGGCGGCGCGGTGGCGCGGCGTCAGGCATGGCGAGTGCTGGGTTCATTGTTGTTCTCCCGTCCTTTGCGCAATCCGTAATAGATGAACAGGCCGAGCAGGGCGGCCGCCAGGGCGAACCACTGCACGGCATAGCCAATGTGTTTGTCCGCCCCCATGGCGACCACCGGCCAATCGCTGCGGTAGGCCGCCGGGCCTTGCTCCAGGCGCAGCTCCAGGGGCAGGCCGCTGCGTCCCAGGTGCTGCCAGAGGGCGGCGGCATCCACCTGGTTGACCAGCCGGGGCCAGCCGGCGGCTTCCAGGTGCTTGAGTTCGAAGGCCGCACCCGGCGGCACGTAGGCCCAGGCGATCAGTGCCTGCAGACCATCGGGGGTGCTGAATTCCGGCGCCACGCGGCGATCCGGCCAGGGCAGCCAGCCTCGGTTGACCAGCAGCCACTGACCGTTGCCGGCCTGGAAAGGTTGCAGCAATTCCACGCCGGCCTTGCCGTCACGGATGCGGCTGTCCAGCAGCAGGCTGTGGTCGGCGTCGAAATGGCCGTGCAGGCGCACGCGCAGGTAGGCGGGATCGGGACTGGCAGCGAGCTGTTCAACCGTTACCGGCAGGGCGATGCGCCGGGCCTCGGCGGCGGTGAGCAATTGGCGTTTCTCTTCGGCGCGGGAAAGCTGCCAGAAGCCCAGGCCCAGCAACACCGGCAGCAGCGCGAGAACCACCAGAGTGGGCGCCAGGCCGGGCCGGAAGGCGCTCATGGCCGCCTTCCGAGAGGCTGAACAGGGCTGGCTATACTGCACAACATCCCCCTTCCCGCGGAGTCACGCATGCTCAAGGCCGCGATCGTCCTCCTGTTGCTTGCCACGCTGGTCAGCCTGTTCAGCGGCCTTTTCTTCCTGGTCAAGGACGAAGGACGCAGCTCCCGCGTGGTCAATGCGCTTACGGTTCGTGTAGTTCTGGCCGCCATCACCCTGGCGCTCATCGCCTGGGGCTTCTACAGCGGCCAATTCGTTTCCCAGGTCACCTGGTAGTCCGGAAGCCCCCGCCTCCGGCCACCGCCCTCAGAGCACGTAGACGAAGGTGAACAGGCCGATCCACACCACGTCCACGAAGTGCCAGTACCAGGCCGCCGCTTCGAAGCCGAAATGGTGGTCGGCGTCGAAATGGCCGCGCAGGATACGCACCAGCATCACCGTCAGGATCAACGCCCCCATGGTCACGTGGGCGCCGTGGAAACCGGTGAGCATGAAGAAGGTGGCGCCGTAGATGCCCGAGCCCAGGGTCAGCCCCAGCTCCTTGTAGGCATGGATGTATTCCTCGGCCTGGAAGCCGAGGAAGGTCACACCCAGCAGGATGGTCAAGGCCAGCCACAGCTTGAGCGGACCACGCTTGTTCTTGCGCAGCGCGTGGTGGGCGAAGGTCACGGTGAAGCTGGACGTCACCAGCAGGGCGGTGTTGATCAACGGCAAGTGCCAGGGATCGATGATCGCCTTGGGCGGCGGGAACAGTTTGGCGTCTGGGTTGTTCAACGCCGGCCAGGCGAACTCGAAGCCGGGCCAGAGCATGTTGGCCACACCCTTGTCACCCTCGCCGCCGAGCCAGGGCCCGGCAAAGAAGCGCACATAGAAGAGGGCGCCGAAGAAGGCGGCGAAAAACATCACCTCGGAGAAGATGAACCAGCTCATGCCCCAGCGGAAGGAGCGATCCATCTGCGGGCTGTAGAGGCCGCCCCGGCTCTCGCGGATGACGTTGCCGAACCAGCCGAACAGCATGTAGGCGAGGATCAGCCCGCCGACGAAGAAGAAGATCGGCCCGTTGGAGTCCGGACGCGCGGCCTTGAGGTCGTTGAACCAGGTGCCCAGGCCGTAAACCGTGATCAGCAGGCCGAAGGTGGCGATGATCGGCCATTTGCTCTGGGCCGGGACGTAATACTGCTCGTGACTAGCCATCGTTGTTGTTCTCCTTATCGGCCCGTCAGCCGTCATTCCTGGCGACTGGTGGCGTGCGGGCGGTGATATCGAACAGCGTGTAAGCGAGGGTCAGGTGGTGCACATCCACCGGCAGGTCGCGGTCGACGATGAAGCGCACCGGCATCTCGATGCGCTGGCCCGGCTGCAGGACCTGCTGGGTGAAGCAGAAGCACTCGGTCTTGTGGAAGAAGGCCGCCGCCTTGGACGGCGCCACGCTGGGAATGGCCTGGGCGGTCATCGGCTTGTCGGTGGGGTTGTAGGCGATGAAGAGCATCTCGTTGCTCGCCCCCGGATGCACCACCAGATCGTCCGCCTTGGGGCGGAATTCCCAGCTCATTCCCGCCGCATTGGTGGCGAGGAACTGCACCCGCACCTGGCGCTGCTGGTCTTCGCTCTGGGCCCCTTCGTAGGCCGACCCGGTGGTCTTGCCGTTGATGCCGAAGGCCTGGCACATCACGTCGTAGATGGGCACCAGGGCGAAGCCGAAGCCGAACATCGCCACCACCAGCAGCAGCAGGCGCTGGATCAGGCGGCGAGTGCTCATTTCGCCGCTCATCTCACTTCACTTCCGGCGGGGTGCTGAAGGTGTGGTAGGGCGCCGGCGACGGCACCGTCCACTCCAGGCCCTCTGCACCGTCCCAGGGCTTGGCCGGGGCTTTCTTGCCGCCACGGATGCACTTGATGACGATGAACAGGAAGAGGAACTGGGTGGCCCCGAAGCTGAACGCGCCAATGGACGAGATCATGTTGAAGTCGGCGAACTGCAGGTTGTAGTCCGGAATCCGCCGCGGCATGCCCGCCAGCCCCACGAAGTGCATGGGGAAGAACGCCATGTTCATGCCGACGAAGCTCAACCAGAAATGCAGCTTGCCGAGGGTCTCGTCGTACATGTGGCCAGTCCATTTCGGCAGCCAGTAGTAGGCCGAGGCGAAGATGCCGAAGATGGCGCCGGGTACCAGCACGTAGTGGAAGTGCGCCACCACGAAGTAGGTGTCGTGGTACTGGAAGTCCGCCGGGGCAATGGCCAGCATCAGCCCGGAGAAACCGCCGATGGTGAACAGGATGACGAAGGCCACGGCGAACAGCATCGGCGTCTCGAAGGTCAGCGAGCCTTCCCACATGGTGGTCACCCAGTTGAACACCTTCACCCCGGTAGGCACGGCGATCAGCATGGTGGCGAACATGAAGAACAGCTCACCGGTCAGCGGGATGCCCACGGTGAACATGTGGTGCGCCCAGACGATGAAGGACAGGAAGGCGATGGACGCGGTGGCGTAGACCATCGAGGTGTAGCCGAACAGCGGCTTGCGCGAGAACGCCGGGATGATCGAGCTGACCGCACCGAAGGCGGGCAGGATCATGATGTACACCTCGGGGTGGCCGAAGAACCAGAACACGTGCTGGAACAGCACCGGGTCGCCACCGCCGGCGGCACTGAAGAAGCTGGTGCCGAAGTGGATGTCCATCAGCATCATGGTCACGCAACCGGCCAACACCGGCATCACCGCGATCAGCAGGAAGGCGGTGATCAGCCAGGTCCAGACGAACAGCGGCATCTTCATCAGGGTCATGCCGGGGGCACGCAGGTTGAGGATGGTGGCGATCACGTTGATCGCCCCCATGATCGAGCTGATGCCCATCAGGTGGATGGCGAAGATGAAGTAGGTGACGCTCTCCGGCGCGTAGGTGGTGGACAGCGGCGCGTAGAA
This sequence comes from Pseudomonas sp. Q1-7, assembly GCF_028010285.1. NCBI lineage: Bacteria > Pseudomonadati > Pseudomonadota > Gammaproteobacteria > Pseudomonadales > Pseudomonadaceae > Pseudomonas > Pseudomonas sp. Q1-7. Next base: position 54,083 of record NZ_CP116304.1, on the reverse strand, counting down.
GGTCCAGCCGAAGTTGGGCCCCCCGCCTGCGCTGAACAAGGTGCTCACCAACAGGCCGAAGGCCGCCGGCAACAGCCAGAAGCTGAAGTTGTTCATCCGCGGCAGGGCCATGTCCGGCGCGCCGACCATCAGCGGGATCATCCAGTTGGCCAGGCCGACGAAGGCCGGCATCACGGCACCGAACACCATGATCAGGCCGTGCATGGTGGTCATCTGGTTGAAGAACTCCGGCTGCACGATCTGCAGGCCGGGCTGGAACAACTCGGCGCGGATCACCATCGCCATGGACCCGCCCAGCAGGAACATCGCGAAGCTGAACCACAGGTACATGGTGCCGATGTCCTTGTGGTTGGTGGTCAGCACCCAGCGCATCAGGCCCTTGGCCGGACCGTGGTGGTGATCATGCCCGGCATGATCGTGGTCGATCACTGCACTCATGTCAGTCTCCATATAGGCCGGTGTCTTCTTCATTGGCTTTCCGCCTGTTTCAGCGCCAGGACTTCCTTCGGCGTCACCATGTCGCCCTTGTTGTTGCCCCAGGCGTTGCGTTCATAGGTGATGACAGCGGCGATATCGACTTCGGAAAGTTGCTTGCCGAAGGCGGCCATGGAGGTGCCCGGTTTGCCGTGGAAGACGATGTTCAGGTGCTCTTCCTTCGGACCGGTGGCGATCTTCGAGCCCTTGAGCGCCGGGAACATGGGCGGCATGCCCTGGCCTTCAGGCTGGTGACAGGCGGCGCAGGTCGTGTGGTAGACCTTGTCGCCGCGCTCCACCAGTTCTTCGAGGGTCCATTCCTTGTCGGTCAGTTCCTTGAGCTTGGCGGTCTCTTCCTTGCGCTGGGCGAGCCATTTGGCGAAGTCCTCCTGGGACTTGGCCTCGACCACGATGGGCATGAAGCCGTGGTCCTTGCCGCACAGCTCGGTGCACTGTCCCCGGTAGAGGCCAGGCTTCTCGATGCGCGTCCAGGATTCGTTGACGAAGCCGGGAATGGCGTCCTTCTTCACCGCCAGCGCCGGCACCCACCAGGAGTGGATCACGTCGGCGGCGGTGATCAGGAAGCGCACCTTGGTGCCCACCGGCACCACCAGCGGCTGGTCGACTTCCAGCAGGTAATGCTCATCCTTGGGCGCCTTGTTGTGGATCTGCTCGGCGGGCGTGGACAGGTTGCTGAAGAACTCCACGTCCTGGCCCAGGTACTTGTAGTGCCATTTCCACTGGTACCCGGTGACCTGCACATCCAGCCCGGATTCGGAGGTGTCGTAGATGTCGATCAGGGTCTTGGTCGCCGGCACCGCCATCAGCACGAGGATGACGAAGGGCACGACGGTCCAGAGGATTTCCACCGTGGTGCTCTCGTGGAAGTGCGCCGGCTGCTGTCCGGTGGAACGGCGGTGGATGATCATCGACCAGAACATGGCACCGAAGACCAGTACGCCGATGACGACGCAGATCCAGAAGATGGTCATGTGCAGATCGAAGACGGTGCGGCTGACCTCGGTGGCCCCGGGCGCCATGTTGACTGTCCAGGCAGCCTCCGCCTGGGTGAGAACAGACCACAGCAGGAGTCCCATCCAGACTCGTGGATGTCGCATCATTGCGGGTTCCCCTTCTCGTTCTTGTTATCCCGCCGGCTGGGCCAACGGCTTGGGGACGGCTGTCCGGACCACCATACTCGGACCGCCGACCTCGGCACGCAGGTGCACAGTCGGGTTCCATCAGGTAATGCCTTTCGAGTCGGAGTATAGACAGGGACTTGCGCCGCGCAACGCGGCCGAAAAAATGCCTGAAAGCGCGTAACCCTTGTGCTAAAGGCCACGGCTGGCGAGGGCCGGCAATGAGTGGCAAAGTGCCGTTATAGCCCACCCGCATAACTGTTCAAGAATTATGACAATCCGGTCTGAGCAGTTCTGCAGGGCGAGCTAAGGTCTTTGCTTCACCTCCAAATGCCATGTCCTTCCAGGAGCAGTCATGAACACCGCCGCACTGCGCGAAGTCATCCAGCGCGCACTCCAGAACGAAGCCGCCTCAACCCAGCTGACCCGGATACTCGAAGCCCAGATCGACAGCCTGCATCCCGCCATCCGACTGCCGGCCGACGATGCCCAGGGCGTGCTCGCCCGCTTTATCGCCGCTTACGTGGAACAGGTGCCGGACGTGCTGGATGCCGCCGCCGACGTCGCCCGCGAAGCCGGGATCGAGTCGCGTATCAAGCCGGTGCTGAACGTCGCCGAGCAATTCTTCCTGCAACCGCCGGCGCTGATGGACGGACACGACGGCCTGGAAGGTCTGCTCGACGAAGCCTACCTGGCCCATCGCCTGGTGGAGGAAGTCAACGATCGCTATATCGTGCATTTCGGCCAGCCGCTGATCCCGCTGGATACCACGGTGGCTAACCTGATCGCCCACCAACTGATCGGCGAACCCTTCGCCAACCAGCTGGACGAAGCCGTGCACCATGCCGTCGATGGCCTTCTCGATGAAGAGGTGTTCAGCCTGCCCTCGGCCCAGGCCTACCGCCAGCAGCTACGCGATCCCAAGGTGGAGGAAGCCTGGAAGCGCTGGCCCTGCCTGTCCCGGCAACTGGGCGTCGAGCTGGAGCTGAACCAGGGGCAGCGCGCGGCGGGCTGAAGTGGGCTCCACTCCGCTGCCTTGAAAGATCGTCGTGGGGGTGAATTCATTCGCTAACCGGACCGCAAGTCCGGCCTGGGAATCGATGGGGCCGCTGCGCGGCCCTCAGCGAATGAAATCGCCCCTACAACGCCATGCCGGAACCTTTCCTCAGTCGTTCTGGTAGCGCGGCCGCGGCGTGGCCATCGGCAGCGGGCCGTCGCCGATGGGACGGAAGCGACCCTGCTCGGCATCGTAGGCCTTGATCACCGACGTCTCGATGTCATAGACCCAGCCGTGGATGAACAGCTGGCCGCTGGCCAGGCGCGCCGCCACCGACGGGTGGGTGCGCAGGTGGTCGAGCTGGGCCACCACGTTTTCCTCGGTAAGCACTTCCAGGGACTCGTGGCTGGCGCAGCCGCAATTTTCCTGCACCACCACCTTGGCCACCTCGGCGTGGCGCAGCCAGGCCTTCACCGTGGGCATGCGTTCCAGGGTCTGCGGGTCCATCACCGCCTTCATGGCGCCGCAGTCGGAGTGGCCGCAGATGATGATGTGGTGGACCCCGAGAGCCATCACCGCGAACTCGATGGCGGTGGAGACACCACCGTTCATCTGCCCATAGGGCGGAACCACGTTGCCGACGTTGCGGGTGACGAACAGATCGCCCGGTGAGCTCTGGGTGATCAGTTCGGGGACGATGCGCGAGTCGGCACAGGTGATGAACATGGCGCGAGGCTTCTGCTCGTGGGCCAGCTTCTTGAACAACTCTTCCTGCTGCGGGAAGACCTCGTCGCGGAACCTCTGGAAGCCCTCGACTATGTTCCGCAGGGCTTCTTCCGCACTCTCACTACGCTGCTTATCGTGCTCGTTGCTCATGCTGCCAACCTCGGTCATCGTAGGAATTGTCTGTTATGCCGCCCATTATCCACGGATCACCGGCATCTGGATTCCTACAGGACTGTCGATACAGCCATCCGAGTCACACCTCAGAGCAATGCCATCTGTCCGCCGGGCGGGCAGAAACGTGAACAATCCAGTTCATGCTCGCGCCGCCGGTTCATCCCCAGCTTGCGCATGGCCACGGCGAAGCGCTGGGCCAGCAGCTCGGCGAAAGGCCCTTGCCCCTTGAAACGGTGACCGAAGCGGCTGTCGTAGATGTCTCCGTCCCGGCACTGACGGATGATGCTCATCACATGGGCCGCGCGTTGCGGGTAATGCGCTTGCAACCATTCCTCGAACAGCGGACCCACTTCCCGAGGCAGGCGCAACAGCATGTAGTTCGCCTGGCGGGCACCGGCATCGCGGGCCGCCTCCAGCAGGCTTTCCAGCTCCATGTCGTTGATCATCGGGATCATCGGCGAGCAGAGCACCCCCACCGGAATGCGGTTCTCGCGCAGCACGCGGATGGCCCTCAGGCGCGCCGACGGCGCCGCGGCGCGGGGTTCGAGAACGCGCTTGAGTTCGTCGTCGAGGGTGGTGAGGCTGATCATCACCGTCACCAGGTTCTGTTCCGCCAGTTGGCTGAGCAAATCGAGGTCGCGCAGCACCAGCGAGCCCTTGGTGACGATGGTCAGTGGGTGGCGGTAACGCAGCAATACGTCGAGGGTCTGGCGGGTGAGGCGGTGTTCACGCTCGATGGGCTGGTAGGGGTCGGTGTTGGAACCGAGGTTGATCGGCGCGCACTGGTAGCCGGGCTTGGACAGCTGCTGTTCGAGCAGGGCGACGGCGTTGGTCTTGGCGATCAGCCGGGTCTCGAAATCCAGCCCCGGCGACATGTCCCAATAGGCATGGCTGGGCCTTGCGTAACAGTAGATGCAGCCGTGCTCGCAACCGCGATAGGGGTTCACCGAGCGGTCGAAGGGCAGGTCCGGCGACTGGTTGCGGGTGATGATGCTCTTGGCGGTTTCGAACCTGACTTCGGTCGCACCGCTGGGCGGAACTTCCTGGAACCAGCCGTCATCCATGGCCACCGAGGTGGTGGGCGCGAAGCGGTTAAACGGGTTGCTGGCCGTGCCACGGCCACGGGGCGGAAGGGGGGCAGACATGGTCGGGCTCCGTTAGCTGTATATTCATACAGTATATGCAGCCTTTTCCCACGCCAAGCCCACTTCTGCCGGACGGTGCCCCACCGTTCAGACCCGACGCACCTGCAGTCCGCCGTAGCCGTGCTGACCCGGGCTCCCAGCCAATTCGATACGTCCCTGGGCGGCCAATTCGCGGGCACGCCAGAACGAGAAGAAATCGGTGGCGAAGAAGCCGTCGCTACGCGCCATCAGCTCCGCCATGACCCGTGCCAGCGGCCGCCATTCCGGCGTGCAGGCGGCGAGGAGGACGGTATCCACCGCCCGATGATCCTCACCGTGGAAATCGCCCTCCCGCCAGCGACGGATATCCGAACCGGCCGCCACGGCGGTACGCCATTGCGCGGCGAGTCCGGCCTGGCGTTCGGCGTCCACCCGCTTCGGCAGGTAGTAGGCGGACAGGACTGCCGGGTCGATCATACCCACCGCCCGGCGCCCGTCGACGCCACTGTCGCCGGTCCCGCAGGCCACTTCCCAAAGCGGCAGCTCGCTGTGTTCCAGGGCGGCGGCCACACGGGCCAGCAGCAGTTGCTCGGAGCAACTGTCGCCATGCCAGACGGTCACGGGCCGGTCCTGCTGCCGGAGACTGGCGAGCCAGTCGGCATCGGCGCTGAGGCCGCTTTCGAAGTCAGGTCGTGGCATCACCGTGTCCGGCCAGACACTCAGCCAGAACGCTATGCGCGCGCTGCAGGGTCGCTGGTCGACATCCAGCAGCGGCCCCACTGCGAGGTCATCCCGCATCACACGCAATGGCTCGGCGGCCGCATCGCCCAGGACGCGCCTGACGCCGACAGCCGCCACATCACCGCAGGTCAGGTGCCACATGAGCCCTCCTTGGCTTGGTTGTCATTCCGTTGGTTTCTTCAACTTCGGATTGGGGAAGAACTGCACCCCCTGGACCCTGGGATCGGCTGGCTTGGGCGTGCCCTGGTTGACCCGGGTACCCAGCTCCTTGGGCACCGACTGACCCTGGGCGTTGAGGGTGTCGGCATAGCCGCAGGCCACGCACTGGCGGTGCGGCACGCCGTCCTCGTCCCACATCTGGATCTTGTCCATCTCGCTGCACGCCGGGCACACGGCACCGGCGATGAAACGCTTGGGCGTCGTGCTCATGCCACGTCCTCCGACAGGCCGCTATGGCGCAGCAGGGCGTCGATGGACGGTTCGCGACCACGGAAGTCGACGAACAGCACCATGGGTTCCTGGGAACCGCCACGGGCGAGGATGGCATCGCGGAACGCGCGGCCGGTGGCCGGGTTGAGCACACCGTCCTCCTCGAAGCGGGAGAAGGCGTCGGCGGACAGCACTTCGGCCCACTTGTAGCTGTAGTAACCGGCCGCGTAACCACCGGCGAAAATGTGCGCAAAGCTGTTGGCGAAGCGGTTGAACGCCGGCGGACGCATGACCGCCACTTCGCTGCGTACCGCCTCCAGCACGTCCAGCACGCCGCGCCCATCGCCGTGGGTGGCATGCAGCTCGAAGTCGAACAGGGAGAACTCCAGCTGGCGCACCATCATCAGGCCGGACTGGAAGTTCTTCGCCGCCAGCATCTTGTCCAGCAGGTCCTGGGGCAGCGGCTCGCCGGTCTGGTAGTGGCCGGAGATCAGCGCCAGACCTTCCGGCTCCCAGCACCAGTTCTCCATGAACTGGCTGGGCAGCTCCACCGCGTCCCAGGCCACGCCGTTGATGCCGGAGGCGCCGGCATGCTCGACGCGGGTGAGCAGGTGGTGCAGGCCGTGGCCGAACTCGTGGAACAGGGTGGTGACTTCGTCGTGGGTCAGCAGGGCGGGCTTGTCGCCCACGGCCGGGGTGAAATTGCACACCAGGTTGGCCACCGGGCTGATCAGTTCACCGCTGGCCGACCTGCGCATGTCGCGGGCGCCGTCCATCCAGGCGCCGCCGCGCTTGTTGGCGCGGGCGTAGAGGTCGAAGAAGAAACGGCCGACATGCTGGCCGTTCTCGCTGATCTCGAACAGGCGCACGTCCGGGTGCCAGGTGTCGAAGCCGGACAGTTCGCGGATACCGATGCCGTAGAGCTGCTCCACGATGGTGAACAGGCCGGAGAGCACCTTGTCGACCGGGAAATAGGCGCGCAGGGTTTCCTGGGAAATGCTGTAGCGCTGCTCGCGCAGCTTCTCGCTGAAATAACCCACGTCCCAGCTCTTGAGGTCGGCGACACCGCGCTCGGCGGCGAAAGCCTTGAGCTCGTCAAGGTCCTTGGCGGCGAAGGGCTTGCTGCGCCGGGCCAGGTCACGGAGGAAGCCCAGCACCTGCGGGGTGGACTCGGCCATCTTGGTGGCCAGGCTGAGGTCGGAGAAGTGGGCAAAACCCAGCAGCCGGGCCAGTTCCTGGCGCAGGTCGAGGATCTCGGCCATCACCGGGCCGTTGTCGTTCTGGCCGGCGTTGGGGCCCTGGTCGGAGGCGCGGGTGCTGTAGGCGGTGTAAACCTCTTCGCGCAGGGCACGGTCGTCGGCGTAGGTCATGACCGCGTAGTAGCTGGGGAATTCCAGGGTGATCAGCCAGCCGTCCAGGCCCTTGGCCGCGGCGGCCTGCTTCATCTGCGCCTTGGCGGAATCTGTGAGGCCGGCCAGGGCGGCTTCGTCGTGGATTTCCTTGGTCCAGGCCTGGGTGGCGTCCAGCAACTGGTTGGAGAATCGGCTGCCCAGCTCGGACAGTTTCATCTGGATTTCGCCGTAGCGCTGTTGCTGGTCGGCAGGCAGGTCGATGCCGGACAGGCGGAAGTCACGCAGGGCGTGGTCGAGGATGGTCTTCTGCGCCACCTCGAAACCGGCCGCCTCGGGGCTGGCAGCCAGGGCCTCGTAGGCCTGGAACAGGGCGCGGTTCTGGCCCATCTCGGTCCAGTATTCCGACAGTTTCGGCAGGCAGGCCTCGTAAGCGCTGCGCAGCTCGGCGCTGTTGCACACGGCGTTCAGGTGGCTGACCGGGCTCCAGGCGCGCCCCAGGCGCTCGCCCAGTTCGTCCAGCGCCAGCACCAGACCCTGCCAGGTCGGTTTACCGTCCTGGCGCGCCAGCAACTCGACGATGGCGGCGCGGTTGTCGGCGAGGATCTGGTCAACGGCCGGCTCGACATGCTCCGGCTTGATGGCGGAGTAGGGCGGCAGGTCGAAGTCTTGCAGGAGGGGATTGCTGGCACTCACGGCATTCACCTGTTGCGTCTGGATAGAGTTGATGGAGCACTGATAACGATAGAGGGGGCACAAGGCCCCCTCACGATTCATTTTCTTCTTCGATTCCTGGACATGGACCAGGCGCCGTTCTTTGGCAGACCGCTGACTCCCTTGGCGATCTTCTGAATCTCTCCACCGCGGCGCAGGTAGGCAGCAACTTGAATCGCGAGGGACTCGCGGGTTTCCAGAGCCGCTTCCGGTTGGGTCTTTCGCGCGGAGGATCTGATGCGCAAGGTTGACATAACACTCTCCTTTTCCAAAGGCGGCCCGCCATTATGCCAGATTATTGACACTTTTGCCGAAAAGGGGTGTCAGCCTTCGGACATCCGTCGCCATGCGAGGGTTATCCGGGCCGTAGGAAAGCATCTTAATTACAATCGGGGCCTGATGCAGCCACAGGAAAAGCTATGAACCCGATAAGAACCTACCAGGGCATCGCCCCCCAACTCGGCGAGCGGGTCTTCGTCGACGCCTCCGCCGTGGTGATCGGCGATGTACACCTGGGCGAGGACAGCTCGATCTGGCCGCTGGTCACCGTCCGTGGCGACATGCACCGCATCCGCATCGGCGCGCGCACCAGCGTGCAGGACGGCAGCGTGCTGCACATCACCCACGCCGGCCCCTTCAATCCGGACGGCTATCCGCTGGAAATCGGCGACGACGTGACCATCGGCCACAAGGCGCTGCTGCATGGCTGCACGGTCGGCAGCCGGGTGCTGATCGGCATGGGCAGCATCGTCATGGACGGCGCGGTGATCGAGGACGACGTGGTGCTCGGCGCCGGCAGCCTGGTGCCGCCCGGCAAGCGCCTGGAGAGCGGTTACCTCTATGTCGGCAGCCCGGTGAAGCAGGCGCGCCCGCTCAGCGACAAGGAAAAGGCCTTCTTCACCTACAGCGCCGCGAATTACGTGAAGCTGAAGGACCTGCATATCGCCGAAGGCTACGGAATCTGAAAGCATGCATTACCGCACCATCCTCTTCGACCTCGACGGCACCCTCACCGACCCGCGCGAAGGCATCACCCGCTCGGTGCAGTACGCCCTGGCCAGGCTGGACATCCATGAGCCGGACCTGGCGAAGCTGGAGCACTTCATCGGCCCGCCGCTGCTGCAATGCTTCATGCACACCTATGCGCTCAGCGAGGTACGCGCCTGGGAGGCGGTGAACCACTATCGCGAACGCTTCAAGGTCACCGGGCTTTACGAGAACCGTGTGTTCGATGGCATCGACGCCTTGCTCGGGCGCCTGCGCGAACAGGGCCGCACCCTGTTCATCGCCACCAGCAAGCCGACCGTGTTCGCCCGTGAGATCGCCCGCCACTTCGGCTTCGACCGGCACTTCAAGCACATTTACGGCAGCGAGCTGGACGGCACTCGCACCAACAAGGTGGAACTGATCGCCCACCTGCTGGCAGAAGAAGGCCTGGACCCTGCCGATACCCTGATGATCGGCGACCGCAAGCACGACCTGATCGGCGCGAGCCGCAATGGCCTGCACGGCGCGGGGGTGGGTTATGGCTTCGGCAGCCGCGAAGAACTGCTGGGAGAAGCGCCGGCCTACTACTTCGCCAGCCTGGACGAGCTGAACCGGGCGTTTGCTTGAAAGCAGCGGAATGTCTACGCAAGAAATTGTGGGGGCGATGTCGATCGCCATGCAGGTCGACAACCTGTCCTGGCTGAAACACCCGGGGGCCGAGGGCCGGGCGATCAATCGCCGTTGCGCTGGTAGATGATCTTCTTGGTGCCGTTCTCGCAGGTGCCGACCACCATGTTCTGGTCCTGCACTTCGGCGTTCGGGACTATCTCCAGGGTGTAGGAGGTCACCCCGGCGGCCTGGATCTTCACTTCGATTTCCTGCTTCAGTTCCTCGCAGGGCTTGGGCGCCGCCAGGGCGTTTCCCGCCATCGCGACCAGTGTCAGGACTATCGCAACGCTCTTCATCGCCTGCTCCGTTTCCTTGATGTCCTGACCGTTTGACCGAGGGCCAGCTCGGCAAGTTCTAGCCCTTCGCCATCAGTCTTTCCAGTGCCCGAGTGCGGGCCGGCAAGGGCAGCTCGCCCAACTCGCGGGCACGCCGATAGAAGGCCGGCCAGTTCCCCCCCGCCTCGCGGAACAGCTCGGCGAAAGCCGGCACCCATTGGTCATAGAGCCCGAAAGGCAGCAGCTTGGCATTGTTCATCGGCCCTTCCACCCAGGCATCGAAGCGGGTGTCGCCACCCCAGTCGCGGTCGCGCAGGGCACGGTAGTCACGGCGCAGGCGCTCGAACGCCTCGGCCTTGGCCTCCCGCATGGGTTCGGTCGGCAGGTCGCTGGCATAGAGACGCGCCAGGCGCTCGCGGGCATCCAGCACCAGTCGGGTAAGGGCGTCGCGGCGGAGGCTGTCCTGGTCGTCCGTCGGGTCCAACCCTCGACTGACGCGCCACTGGCCCAGGCCCTCGCGCTCGACGAAGCTGGCGAAGGATTCGTTGAAGGCGGTATCGCCCGGCACATAGAGCTGCTGGTGGGCCAGTTCATGGAAGATCAGCGCGGCGAGACGCTCGTCGTCCCAGCGCAGCATCGTGTTGAGCAGCGGATCATCGAACCAGCCGAGGGTGGAATAGGCCTCGACGCCGCCCACCCAGGTGTCCAGCCCCTGCTGCCGGAGCAGCGCCGCGGCGCCCCGTGCCCGACCCAATTGGTAATAGCCGCGGTAGGCGACGCAGCCGGCGATGGGGAAGCAGTGGGTCTGTGGCTGCAGGGAAAACTCCGGCGTGGCGAACAGGTTCCACACCACGTAGGGTCGCTGGATGTCGGCGTAGACCCGGTAGCTGCCGTTGTCCGGCAGGCCCAGCGCGGTGCTGGCGAAGGCACGCGCCTCCTGCGCCCGGGCCAGGCGCTGGCGCAGTTGCGGCGGCTGCGACGGGTCTTCGACCAGGGCCTGCACCGGCTGGCGTGCGGAGAGCAGCGCCAGTTGACCCCGGGCCAGTTGGCCGTAGTAATCCAGGCTGGAACAACCGCTCAGCAGCCAGGCGCCCAGCAGGGGAACCCAGGGCCGGCGAATGCGGTCAAGCAACTCGATAAGAAGGGTGGTCGACATGCCGCGACACTAGCGCATTGGAGCCATCTGCCGCCATCGACCGGAGTCTTTCATGCGCCCTCTGCTGCTCTTCCTGCCGCTGCTCAGCCTTGGCGGCTGTGCCCTGCTGATGCCCAGCCCCGACCCGAGCCAGGCGTGGATTTCCCTGCGCAAACAGGAGGGCCAGGTGGTGCAGGCCAGCCGCGTGGACGACCGGCCCCTGGACGACACCCGCTACTTCCAGGTCGCGCCGGGCCGGCACGAACTGGAAGTGCGCCTGGAGTTCGAAGTGAGCGGCACCGACATCGGTCAGGGCACCTCCAGCTACCGCCGTACCTGCCTGCTGAAACTGGCCTACGGCGATTTCGGCGCTGGCGAGCGCTACCAGCTGGCGGCCGGCGGCATCGGTTTCCGCCCCTGGGCGCGGCTGTACGACGAACGCAACAAGGAAGTCGCCAAGGCTCGGGAAAGTCGCTGCGGCGATGTCTGAAATCTCCGACATGGGGGTATGCTGGACATCATCACCCTCCAAGGAGCCGCGCCATGCGCACGCTGTTGGCCCTGACGCTGCTGGCCAGCCTCACCGCCTGCGCCAGCAAGCTGCCCGAACCCGATCCTCGCATGGCCTGGATCGACATAGTGCCCGACCCCGCTGACACCCTTATGGCCAACCGTCTCGACGACCGGCGCTGGGGCGACGGCCGTTACTTCCAGGTGCTGCCCGGCAAGCATGAGCTGGAGCTGCGCTACCAGTTCGAAGCCGGCGGCGCCGGTGGCGGCTTCGGCATGAACGCCGAGCCCAGTGTTCTCACCTGCTACCTGATCCTGCGCTACGACGGGTTCGAAGCCGGCAAGCGCTACCGCGTGGAAGCGCGCAACGCGGCCAACCAGCCCATGGCCTGGCTCTACGACGACCAGCGCAAGGTGCTGGCGCGGCAGGAGATTTTTCCGCGCTGCGGCCCCTTCTGAACCCGCCTAGCCCCGCAGGCCGGCGAGAATGTCGAAGGCGCGCAGCCGGTGCTCGTGCTGGTAGAGATCGCAGGTGAAGATCAGTTCGTCGGCGTCGGTCTGGTCCAGCAACACCTGCAGGCGCGCGCGAATCTTCTCCGGGCCCCCCACCATGGCCATCGCCAGGAAACTGCCCACGGCATCCTTTTCATGGGGCAGCCAGCGGCCCGCCATGCTCTCCACCGGCGGACGCAGCACCAGGCTTTCGCCACGAATCAGGGCCAGCACCCGCTGGTAGACGGTGGTGGCGAGGAACTCCGCCTCTTCATCGGTGGGCGCCGCTACCAGCGGTACGCCGAGCATCACATAAGGCTTGTCGAGCACCGCCGAAGGGCGGAAGTGATTGCGGTAGACGCGGATCGCCTCGTGCATGTAGCGCGGCGCGAAGTGCGAGGCGAACGCATAGGGCAGGCCCTTCTGTCCGGCAAGCTGGGCGCTGAACAGGCTGGAGCCGAGCAGCCAGATGGGCACTCGGGTGTCCACCCCCGGCATGGCGATCACTTTCTGCTCCGGCTGGCGCGGGCCGAGGAGCATTTCCAGCTCCTCGACGTCCTGCGGAAAGTCGTCCGCGCTGCCCAGGCGGTCCCGGCGCAGGGCGCGGGCGGTGAGGTGGTCGGCGCCGGGCGCGCGGCCCAGGCCCAGTTCGATGCGCCCCGGGTAAAGGCTGGCGAGGGTGCCGAACTGTTCGGCGACTACCAGCGGCGCGTGGTTGGGCAGCATGATGCCGCCCGAGCCCAGGCGGATACGGGAGGTGCCACCGGCGAGGTAGGCGAGCAGCACGGCGGTGGCGGAACTGGCGATACCGTCCATGTTGTGGTGCTCGGCCACCCAGAAACGCGAGAAATCCAGGCGCTCGACATGGCGGGCCAGTTCCAGGGAATTGTGCAGGGCCTGGGTGGCGCCGCCGTGGTCGCGCACGGGCGCCAGGTCGAGAACGGAAAAGGGAAGCTTGGACAGGGCAGACATGGGCAAGACCTTGGCAGGGGACAGGCGCGAGGCCTAATCCGAGTGATTCAGTAGGTCTTACTCTAGGGATTGGCGCCCAAGGCCGCCAGAAGGCACTTTTCGGTAACCAGGGCACCAGAAGGTAAGGATTGGGCCGGCAGGAGCCGGCCCGGGGAAACGAGCACGATCAATTGCGCTGGTAGACGATCTCCTTGCTGCCACCGTCGCAGGTCCCCACCACCTGCTTGCCGGCGGCGGCGCCCTTGTCGACGATTTCCAGGCTGTAGGAGACAACGCCCTTGGCCTTGAGCTTGGCGTCGATTTCCGCCTTCAGTTCCTCGCAGGGTTTCACGGCGGCGAAGGCCGAACCGGCCAGGCTGAACAGGCCAATGGACAACAGCAGTTTCTTCATGGGTAACGCTCCCTCGTGATGGATGACGGGCTCGCATGAGCCATCCGCTCCCGCCGGGTTCCACGGCGGCCGGGATCGGACGGCCAGAGGCTAACCGAATTCAGGCGGGGTGGGGTGCGCATCACCCCGCTCGGCCGCGCCGGACCGGCGCGGATCTCAACTGTCGCTGATGCGGAAGCCTATCTTCAGCGTCACCTGATAGTGACCGACCCGGCCGTTCTCGATATGCCCACGGGTCTCCACGACCTCGAACCAGTCCATGTTTCGAATTGTCCTCGCCGCTTCGATGACCGCGTTGCTGATGGCCTCATCGATGCTGTTGCGGGAGGAACCGACAACCTCGATCTTCTTGTAGGTGTGGTGATCAGACATGGCGCATCTCCTGTGGCGGGCGCGGGTGGGTTCCCCAGCAAGGCTAGCCAAGAAAGCCGCTATCGGCCCGCCAGTTCCTCTCGCAACCAGTGCGCCAGGTGCTCGGCGCGGCGGTCGAACTGGCGCGCCGGCAGCCACAGGGCCAGGCGGGCCGGCGTTTCGACGAACCCCCAAGGCGCCACCAGACGGCCGGACGCCAGGTCGTCGGCCACCAGTTGCTGCGGTGCGATGGCGACGCCGAGCCCGGCCACCGCCGCCTCCAGCAGGTAATACAGATGATCGAAGCCCTGACCCTGGTGCAGGCGCCCGGCGTCCAGGCCCTGGGCGTGAGCCCACTGCGGCCAGGCCTGGGGCCGCGACACGGTGTGCAGCACAGCCTCTTCCAGCAATGCCGTCGGCGCCGCGTCGGCCAGGGCGTCGTGGCGGGCATAGCGCGGGCTGAGCACCGGGCCGATGGATTCCGCCGCCAGTTCGAACACCCGCATGTCCGCCGGCCAGGGCGGTTCGGCAAAACAGAGAGTGGCGTCGACGCCGGGACGCCGTGGGTCGAGTTCGCCCTCGCTGGCCGATAGCTGCAGGCGCAGTTCCGGCAGTGCGCGGTTGAGCCGGTCCAGGCGCGGGATGAACCAGCGCGCCAGCAGGCTGCCCGGACAACCGAGGACGAACGGCGCGTCCGCGCCACGTTTCTGCAGATCGGCGTAAACGCCGCGCAGGCGCTCGAAGGCGTCACCGGCGGCATCCCGCAGGCGCTGCCCGGCATCCGTGAGTTTTACGCCGCGACCTTCCTTGCTGAACAGGGCAACGCCCAGTTCCTCCTCCAGCAGCCGTACCTGCCGGCTCACCGCGCCGTGGGTCACGTGCAGCTCTTCGGCCGCCCGACTGATGCTGTTCAGTCGGGCGGCTGCCTCGAAGGCACGCAGGGCATTCAGCGGGGGCAGGTCTCGGCGCATGGCAATATGTGATTTTTCCTGACAGATAAAAGCAATCTAATCGCTTTTCCGTCACCTCGCCAGCGGTAGAATGGCGCCATCAACCCTCTTCCCCAGCCCCTCGCCCACCTGCGCGAGGGGGCAGAAACAGGAGTCCAGCATGACCTCTCTGCGCACCGGCCCTGACGCCAAGGGCCTCTTCGGCAGTTTCGGCGGGCAATACGTCGCCGAAACCCTGATGCCGCTGATCCACGACCTGGCCCGCGAATACGAACAGGCCAAGGACGATCCGGCATTCCAGAAGGAGCTGGCCTACTTCCAGCGCGACTACGTCGGCCGCCCAAGCCCGCTGTATTTCGCCGAACGCCTGACCGAGCACTGCGGCGGCGCGAAGATCTACCTCAAGCGCGAAGAGCTGAACCACACCGGCGCGCACAAGATCAACAACTGCATCGGCCAGATCCTCCTGGCCAAGCGCATGGGCAAGCAACGCATCATCGCCGAGACCGGCGCCGGCATGCACGGCGTGGCCACCGCCACCGTGGCTGCCCGCTTCGGCCTGCAGTGCGTGATCTACATGGGCACCACCGACATCGATCGCCAACAGGCCAACGTCTTCCGCATGAAGCTCCTCGGCGCCGAAGTGATCCCGGTCACCGCCGGCACCGGCACCCTGAAGGACGCGATGAACGAAGCTCTGCGCGACTGGGTGACCAACGTCGACACCACCTTCTACCTGATCGGCACCGTCGCCGGCCCGCACCCCTACCCGGCCATGGTCCGCGACTTCCAGGCCGTGATCGGCAAGGAAACCCGCGAGCAACTGGCCGAGAAGGAAGGCCGCCTGCCCGACAGCCTGGTCGCCTGCATCGGCGGCGGCTCCAACGCCATGGGCCTGTTCCACCCCTTCCTCGATGACGCCAGCGTCAAGATCGTCGGCGTGGAAGCGGCCGGCCACGGCATCGAAACCGGCAAACACGCGGCCAGCCTGAACGGCGGCGTACCCGGCGTGCTGCACGGCAACCGCACCTTCCTGCTGCAGGACGAGGACGGCCAGATCATCGACGCCCACTCGATCTCCGCCGGCCTGGACTACCCCGGCATCGGCCCGGAACACGCCTGGCTGCACGACATCGGCCGCGTCGAGTACACCTCGATCACCGACGACGAAGCCCTGGAGGCGTTCCATACCTGCTGCCGCCTGGAAGGCATCATCCCGGCCCTGGAGAGCTCCCACGCCCTGGCCGAGGTGTTCAAGCGCGCGCCGCAGCTGCCGAAGGACCACATCATGGTGGTGAACCTGTCCGGCCGCGGCGACAAGGACATGCAGACCGTTATGCACCACATGCAGCAGAAGGAGGCCAACGCATGAGCCGCCTGCAGACCCGCTTTGCCGAACTGAAGGAACAGAACCGCGCCGCCCTGGTGACCTTCGTCACCGCCGGCGACCCGGGCTACGACGCCTCCCTGGCCATCCTCAAGGGCCTGCCGGACGCCGGAGCCGACGTCATCGAACTGGGCATGCCGTTCACCGACCCGATGGCCGACGGCCCGTCCATCCAGCTGGCCAACATCCGCGCCTTGGGCGCCAGGCAGAACCTGGCCAAGACCCTGCAGATGGTTCGCGAATTCCGTGCCGGCAACCAGACCACCCCGCTGGTGCTGATGGGCTACTTCAACCCCATCCACTACTACGGCGTGGAGCGCTTCATTGCCGACGCCAAGGCCGCCGGCGTGGACGGCCTGATCGTCGTCGACCTGCCGCCGGAACATAACGAAGACCTCTGCCACCCGGCCCAGGCCGCCGGCATCGACTTCATCCGCCTGACCACCCCGACCACCGACGACAAGCGTCTGCCCACCGTACTCGCCGGCAGCTCCGGCTTCGTCTACTACGTCTCGGTGGCCGGCGTGACCGGAGCCGGCTCCGCCACCCTGGAGCACGTGCAGGAAGCCGTTACCCGCCTGCGTCGCCACACCCAGTTGCCGGTGGCCATCGGTTTCGGCATCCGTACCGCCGAACACGCCGCCAACATCGCCAGGCTGGCCGACGGCGTGGTGGTGGGCTCCGCCCTGGTGGACCAGATCGCCAAGGCCGAAACCCCGGAGCAGGCCGTGGACGGCGTCCTCAGCCTCTGCAAGACCCTGGCCGAAGGTGTGCGCGGCGCCCGCGCCTGATTCACGTCCGCAGCCAAAGAAAGCCGCTGCCCCTCACGGGACAGCGGCTTTTTTCATGGCTATGTCCCGTGGGTTGGGCCTCGCAGGCTCGGCGCCAACGGGCGAAATTGGACCAGGCAAACCTCACAGTCCCGTAGGAGGGGTAGAGCGGAGCGAAACCCATGCGGGTGTCCCCGAGATTCGATGGGTTCCGCAGGCTCTACGCAGCCTACCGGTGAAGCGAGATCCACCCGACGGCTCGATCAGAGGTCGTACTCGATCTCGCCATCGTCCAGGTCGCTCAGGTCCAGCGGCCGCATCGCGCCCATCCACATGGGGTAGTCGCGGTGGTCGCGCAGATCGCTGCCGGTGATGGGGTGCACCAGCACCGTGAGGCCGTTGCGGTGCAGCGCCAGCCAGGGGATGACCTCGCCGAACAGCTCCGGTTTGAAGGCCAGTTGGCAGCTCCAGTCCGGGTGCGGCCCGATGGGCTTTTCATGCACGCGCCCCATCTTCAGGGGAAAGCGGCGGGCCGCCTCTTCACAGAGGCTGCGCGCCTGTTCAAGGGTGGTGGCGTCGAAGTAGACATGGGCATGGAAACCCTTGATGCGGGGTGTGGAAAAAGCCTGCATGGTCGCGTCTCCCGAGATGCCAAAGGCCTCCATGGTATCTCCGGGCAGAGCGGATTTGCCGTACTAGCCGTCCTTCGCCGGGTCCGGTGCCGCGGCGCCGGGCAACAACTCCGGCGCCTCGTGCTCCAGCCGCCCCTTCATGGCTTCCAATTGCTCCAGCGCAGCGCGCGCCTCGTCCAGTTCGACGGTACTGCGCTCGCCGCTCTGCGCCGCCGCCTCGATCCGCGCGCGGATCTCGGGAATCTGCTGCACGCCGCCGGCGTAGGCCTGGAGCAATTCGCGGGTCTGGCGCTCTTCCAGGGCCTGGTACTGGCGCGGATCGGCCAGTTCGGCGGCGGTGGCGCCCCGACGCGGCGTCAATCCGCCCAGTTCGGGGCTGCGTGGGTCGCCCTTGTCGGCCATCCATTGCATGAACTCAATGGCCTGGGCCTGATCCATGGGCGCCGCCGGCCGCTCCGGCGCCGCCACGGGCGCCGCGCCGGTCTGGCTATCGGCCAGCGGCGCGGGAGGCAGGGCAGGAGTCGCAATGGCAAGGGGCGGCGGTTGCGGTGCCGGCAAGGCGGCGGGCGCTGGCCGGGGCGGCGGAACCGGCGTCAGCAACACCGTCGCGCAGGCCAGTGCCGCAACGCCTGCGCTACAGGCCACCGCCACGCCGAGCCAGCCTTTCATAGCCCCTCCACCCGCGCATCGGCCATCAGCCGACCGAGCCGCGCCTCGAACTCGCTGGCCAACTTCTCCCGCGCCACCGCCTGGTTCACCTCGTAGCGCACGCTGCGATCGCTGAGCGGCAACTGCCGGTCCTGGCGACTGCGCACCCGGACGATCTCGAAGGCCCCGTCGATGCGCATGGGCTGCGACAGGGAGTCGGCCTTCTGGATCAGCGCGGTCTTGCGCAGCAGGTCCAGCTGGCCGTCCTCCGGGCGAATCAGGCCGAGGTCGCCCGGCGGCGTGCGCGTCTTGTCCGGCGCAACGGAGTAGCGGCGCACCGCTTCGTCGAACGCCAGGCCCTGCTGCAACTCGGCATGGACGCGGTCGGCGCTGGCCTGATCGGGCAGGCGGATATGCGCCGCCTGCACGCCCGCGACGTTGCGGTAGCGCGCCTGGTTGCGCCGGTAGTAGGCCTCCGCCTCGGTGTCGCTGACCTCGGCCGCCAGGGCACGCAGCGCATCCGACTCATGGTGGAAATCGCCGTACAGGCCGATCTGGTGCAGGTAGCGCTGGCGCACCAGGCGGTCGCGCACCAGGGTCTTCAGGCCCTGCCGTTCGGCTGCGGTGAAGCCCTCCTCGGCCAGGCGGAACCACAGGTAATCGCGCTGCACCCGACTCTGCACCTGGCGCGCCAGGTACTCCAGGTTGCCCCGCTGCAGTTCCACCTGGCCCTGGACGTTGTCGCCCTGGTAGAGGGACAGCAGATCCAGGTGCTGCTCCGGCTGGCCGGGGAACTGCCAGCGGATCAGCTCCACCCCTGCCGCCTCGCGCTGCTGCTCGTGGCTGAGCTGCAGGCTGTTCGCCACCAGGCCCCGGGAGCCGGGGGCGAGTATCTCGCGCAGGCGCTGGGCGTCGAGCGGTTGCGACTGGCGCAGGAAGGGGCGCAAATCCTGCCGGCCACTGCGACCGTAGTACTGCTCCAGCAGGTTGCCCGCTTCTCTCTCGACGCTGGCGTCGAGATCGGCGAGATTCCCGGCGCTCAGTTGGCCTTCGACTTCGCCGGCCAGCAGGTGGTTTTCCACCAGCCCGCGACGCAACAGCGTGGGGTCGGTGTTGAACTTCACCCGGCTCAGCACCTGTTCGAGCAGGGCGATGCTCCGGCCTGGCAGCAGGTCGCCGTCGATCCGCAGGTCGGTCGCGGCGGGCAGCGCCTGGGCGACACCCAGGTGCAGCGCCAGCACGAGGCTGGCGATCAGGCGCGGTGCCACGTCAGATGCCCTGGCGCGCGGTGAAGCTGGCGGCCCCCTTGGTCAGCACGGTGACGGTCAGGGCAATGGACTCGGGAATCAGCTCCTTCGCCACCCGCAGGCGCGTGGCGTAGCTGCTGTCATAGAGCGGTTCGGGACGGGCGTAGGCAACCTGGCCGGTCTGGGTCAGCAGTTCGCGGATACTCCGCCGCGGGTCGTAGCGCCCGATGAGGTTGGCCACCACGGCCGGGTCGTTGAGCTTCTCGCTGGCGTAATGGTCGTCGACCCAGCCTTCCCAGCTGGAGTGGCCATTGGCCGAAGTGACCCATACGTGATGCGGCTGCGCCACGTCGCCGGTGGCGTGCAGGGCGTAGCCGATGGTCTGCAGCGAGGGCGCGGCGCGGAACTGGTCGAACCAGTAGCCGGCGAGGTTATCGATGGGCTGGAAGGCGGCGGTCTGGAAGTCGCCGTAGTGTTCCTGCCAGTTGGAGCGGGTGCCCCGGCGGTAGTGAGCCTCGGTGGTGTCGAAGTCCTCGCGCTTCAACTCGCGGTTGTAGAGATAGACCATGGCGTACCAGTCGACGTCGGCGATACCGCCGTCCACCTTGTGGTAGCGATAGTCGTAACCGCCATGGGGATTGCCATGGGCGTCGCCGTCGCGGGTCAGGTTGAGGAAGTGCCAGTAGGAGGTGTAGTTCACCAGCCCGGAGGCGGCGTTCCACAGCGGCGCGTACTCGTAACCGACCCACCACCCACCCAGCCGGGTGTCCTTGAAATCGTCCACGTCGAAGGCGGCCTGGCCGAGAATGTCCCCGGCCTTGGCCTCGCTGCCGGCGGCGCTCACGTAGAACCGGTAGGCCTCGCGCATCTCCGCCGAGGCATAGGCGGAGTTCATGTAGGCCAGGGCGTCCTTGACGATGTTCTTGTGGGTCGGTTGCGACCAGGCGCTGGCCTGGCTGGCGAGGGCGCAGAAACCGAGACCGGCAGCCAGGCGGGTGAGGACTTTCATCGGCAACACTCATGAGGGGGATGAAGCCTGAACTCATAGCCGAGGTTCTTGCCGGTTGCATGACAGTTCGGGCGAAACCATGAACGAACGTCCCAATCAAGCAAAAACCAACCGATGGTTGGGCTTCATGCCGGCATCCTCGGCGGACTGGCCGCCAACTGCTCAGATGGCAATGCCTTCCCGATTGCGGATCAGGTGCGCCTGGCGGGTCTCATCGCCCAGCTCCTGCTGCAGCCAGTCGACAAAGCACTTCATCAGCCGCGCGCGGCGCTTGCGCTCCGGCTGCACCAGGTAATAGCCGAAGTCGGAGGTGACGCTGCCGCTCAGCAGCGGCACCAGCAGGCCCTGGTCGAGCAGATCGTCCACCAGGTAGCGCCAGCCGATGGCCACGCCCTGGCCGGCAATCGCGGCCTGGATCAGCAGGGTGTAGTTATCGAAACGCAGCATGCCCGAGCCCGGCGGCTGGGCGATGTCCAGTTCGCGGAACAGCGCGTTCCAGTCGAACCAGCGGGTGCGCACCTCCGGCTTCAGGTGCAGCAGAGGCAGCTCGGCCAGGGTCGCGGCGGGCAAAGGTGGCTCGCGCCCGGCCAGCAGACGCGGACTGGCAATCGGAAAGACCTCCTCGCGGAACAGCAGCATGGCGTCGCCGTGCTTGAAACGGCCGTCACCGAAGGCAATGGCGATGTCCACCTCGGAGCGCAGCATGTTCATGGTGCGGTCGCTGGTGACGATGCTGACGTCGATCTCCGGGTTGGCTTCGTGGAAACGGTGCAGGCGCGGCATCAACCAGTAGGCGGCGAAGGCGAAGTCGGTGGCCACCTGCAGCACCTCGTGCTGCGGCCGCGATCCGATGGCCTCCAGTCCGGCGGCGATCGCCTGCAGGCCCTCCTGCACATGGAGCAGCAGCAGGCGGCCGGCCTCGGTCAGCTCGATGCCCCGGTAAACCCGGTCGAACAGGCGCGTGGCCAACTGCTTCTCCAGGCGCTGGATCTGTTGGCTCACCGCCGGCTGGGTGGTGCCCAGCTCCACCGCGGCGGCGGTGAAACTCAGGTGGCGGGCGGCGGATTCGAATACCCGCAGCAGGTCCAGGGAGAGGTCAGCGTGCAGGTCTGCCATAAGAATTACTTATCCGAGTCATGTTCTGCCGTGCGGTTTACCGGTTGACGAGCTGGCGCAATCATCACTTCCAGCACTTTCGCATAATTCGACGATATGGATAAGCGAACGATGAAACGCCCCAACATCCTCTTCATCATGGCCGACCAGATGGCCGCCCCGCTGCTGCCCTTCCACGCGCCCGACTCGCCGATCAAGGTGCCGCACCTGGCGCGGCTCGCC
Organism: Pseudomonas sp. Q1-7; assembly: GCF_028010285.1. Taxonomy (NCBI): domain Bacteria; kingdom Pseudomonadati; phylum Pseudomonadota; class Gammaproteobacteria; order Pseudomonadales; family Pseudomonadaceae; genus Pseudomonas; species Pseudomonas sp. Q1-7. The sequence goes on along the minus strand of NZ_CP116304.1, from coordinate 32,453 downwards.
GCCGAAGGCGTGGTGTTCGACTCGGCCTACTGCAACAGCCCGCTCTGCGCGCCGTCGCGCTTCACCCTGGTGAGCGGTCAGCTGCCGTCGAAGATCGGCGCCTATGACAACGCCGCCGACTTCCCCGCCGACGTGCCCACCTACGCCCACCACCTGCGCCGCCTGGGTTACCGCACCGCGCTATCCGGCAAGATGCACTTCTGCGGCCCGGACCAGTTGCACGGCTACGAGGAACGCCTGACCAGCGATATCTACCCGGCGGATTATGGCTGGGTGGTGAACTGGGACGAGCCGGACGTGCGTCCGAGCTGGTACCACAACATGTCCTCGGTGCTGCAGGCCGGCCCCAGCGTACGGACCAACCAGCTGGACTTCGACGAGGAGGTGGTGTTCAAGGCGCGCCAGTACCTCTACGACCATGTGCGGGAACACGCCGGGCAGCCGTTCTGCCTGACCGTCTCGATGACCCACCCCCACGATCCCTACACCATTCCGGAGGAGTACTGGGCGCGCTATGAGGACACGGACATTCCGCTGCCGCGCGTGCAGTTCGCCGACACCGCGCAGGACCCGCACAGCCAGCGCCTGCTCAAGGTCATCGACCTCTGGGGCAAACCGCTGCCGGAGGCGAAGATCCGCGATGCCCGCCGCGCCTATTTCGGTGCCTGCAGCTATGTCGACGATCAGATCGGCGCGCTGCTGAAGACCCTCGCCGAATGCGGCCTGGCCGAGGACACCATCGTGGTGTTCTCCGGCGACCACGGCGACATGCTTGGCGAGCGCGGCCTCTGGTACAAGATGCACTGGTTCGAGATGGCCGCCCGCGTGCCGCTGCTGATCCATGCGCCCAAGCGTTTCGCCGCCGCGCGGGTGACGGCGGCGGTGTCCACCGTGGACCTGCTGCCGACCCTGGTGGAACTGGCGGGCGGCACGGTGGAGCCGGTCCTGCCGCTGGATGGCCGCTCGCTGCTGCCGCACCTGGAAGGCCGCGCCGGCCACGACGAGGTGCTCGGCGAGTACATGGCCGAGGGCACCACCAGCCCGCTGATGATGATCCGCCGCGGCCCCTACAAGTTCATCTACTCGGAACAGGACCCCTGCCTGCTCTTCGACCTGGCGAACGATCCACAGGAGTTGGAGAACCTGGCCGGCTCTCCCGACCACCAGGCTCTGCTGGCAGCCTTCCTCGACGAAGCCCGCGCCCGCTGGGACCTCCCGGCGATCGCCCACGCGGCCTTGGCCAGCCAGCGCCGCCGCCGCTTCGTCGCCGACGCCCTGAACCGTGGCAAGCTGAAGAGCTGGGACCACCAGCCCTTCGTCGACGCCAGCCAGCAATACATGCGCAACCACATCGACCTGGACGACCTGGAACGCCGCGCGCGTTTCCCCCAACCCTGAGGAATCGCCCCATGAAAACGATCAATGCGATACTCGCCGGCGGCCTGCTGCTGGCCGGCACGACACTCAACGCTCAGGCGGAAGACGCCAGTTGCGCGACGGTGAAGCTGGGCGATCCGGGCTGGAGCGATATCGCCGTGACCAACGGCGTGGCGCGCGTCCTCCTCGACGGCCTGGGCTACCGCACCGAAACCCCGACCCTGGCGGTTCCGATCATCTTCGCCGGCCTGCACAAGGGGCAGCTCGACGCCTTTCTCGGCAACTGGATGCCGGCGCAACAGAGCAACTACGACAAGTTCGTGGCCACCGGCAGCGTCGACAAGGTGGCGCAGAACCTCAGCGGCACCGAGTACACCCTGGCCGTGCCACGCTACGCGTTCGACGCCGGCGTGAAGACCTTCGCCGACCTGGACAAGTACGCCGACAAGTTCGGCCACAAGCTCTACGGCATCGCCTCCGGCTCGCCGGCCAACGAGTCGATCCGGCAGATGATCGCCAAGGACGAATTCGGCCTGGGCGACTGGAAACTGGTGGAGTCCAGCGAGCAGGCGATGCTCGTGCAGGTGGGCCGCGCGGTGAAGCGCGAGCAGTTCGTGGTGTTCCTCGGCTGGACGCCGCACCCGATGAACGTGCAGTACGACATGGCCTACCTCAAGGGCGGCGAGCAGTACTTCGGCGAGAGCGGCAGCGTCAACACCCTGGCGCGCAAGGGCTACGCCGAGCAGTGCCCGAATGTCGGCAAGCTGCTGGCCAACCTGCGTTTCACCCAGGACATGGAGAACGCGATCATGGATCAGGTGCTCAACGGCAATGCCAACAACGACGCGGCGGTGAAGGCCTGGCTCAAGGCCAATCCGGCGGTGGTCGAGGGCTGGCTGCAGGGCGTGACCACCCGCGAGGGCGGCGATGCCGTGGCGGCGGTTCGGGCGAAGCTCTGACGCCCTCGGATGGTCCATCAAACCCTGTGGGAGCGAATTCATTCGCGAAGGGCTGCGCAGCGGCCCCCATTGGGGTACAGGGCAGGCCTTCGGCCTGCATCGCGAATGAATTCGCTCCCACATCGGCCGGTCCCGCCCCAGGATGAAACCCTCCAACCTCTTCCCCTTCCTCACCTGGCTGACCGGCGTGCGCCCCCGCAGTCTCAGCCAGGACGTCTGGGTGGGCCTGACCGGTGCGATTCTCGCCCTGCCACAGTCCATCGCCTATGCGCTGATCGCCGGGTTACCGGCGGAATACGGGCTCTACGCGGCGGTGGTACCGGTGATCGTCGCCTGCCTCTGGGGTTCGTCGCGGCATCTGATCTGCGGTCCCACGGCGGCCATCTCGGTGGTCCTCTTCGCCAGCGTCAGCCCACTGGCCCTGCCGGGCAGCCAGGATTACGTCGGCCTGGTGCTGCTGCTGACCTTCCTCGCCGGCGCCTTCCAGTGGCTGGTCGGTTTCCTGCGCTTCGGTGCCCTGGCCAACTTCGTGTCGCAATCGGTGGTGCTCGGCTTCACCCTGGGCGCGGCGCTGGTGATCGCCCTCGGCCAGGTGCCCAACCTGCTGGGCCTGGTCAACCTGGAGGGCCGCTCCACCGCCTGGCAGAGCGCCCTTCAACTGGCCGGGCACGTGCGCGAAGTGCATTGGCCATCACTGCTGGTGGCGGGCTTTACCCTGGGGCTGTCGGTTTTGGTACGCCGCCTGTGGCCACGCCTGCCGGCGCTGCTGATCGGCATCGTCGGCGCTAGCCTGCTGGTGCTGGGCCTGCCGGCATTCTTCGGCGAGGTCGCACGGGTCCAGCCGTTCAGCGGCAGCCTGCCACCGCTGGCGACCCTGCGCCTGGATGCCGAAGATATCCTCCGCCTGTTGCCGTCCGCCGTGGCCTGCGGCCTGCTCGGGCTGGTCACCAGCCTGTCCATCGCCCGTGCCCTGGCCGCCCAGTCGCGGCAGATGCTGGACGCCAATCAGGAAAGCCGTGGCCAGGGCCTGTCGAACCTGATCGGCGCCTGTTTCTCGGGCTATCTCTCGGCAGGCTCATTCACCCGCTCCGCACTGAACCTCCAGGCTGGCGCCCGCTCGCCGCTGGCCGGGGTGTTCTCGGCGCTCTGGGTCGCGCTGTTCGCGCTGCTGGGGGCTCGGCTGATCGCCCATATCCCGTTGCCGGCGATGGCGGCGAGCATCCTGCTGATCTGCTGGGGATTGCTGGACACGCGCAGCGTGCGCCAGCTGTGGCGGGTCAGCCGCGCGGAGTTCGCCGTGATGGCGCTGACCGGCGCCGCCACCCTGTTGCTGGAGCTGCAGACGGCGATCTACGCCGGGGTACTGGCGTCGCTGTTCTTCTACCTGAAGCGCACCTCGCAACCGCGCGTGCTGCAGGCACGGGAGGGCGACAGCGAGGTGCTGCGCATCGAAGGCTCGATCTTCTTCGGCGCCTGTCCCTACCTGCAGAAGCTGATCCAGCGCAGCCGCGCCGGGCGCCTGGTACTCGACGCCCACCACGTGAACTTCATCGACTATGCCGGGGTAAGCATGCTCCACGACGAGGCGCGGCGCCTGGGCGGGGAAGGGCGCAGCCTGGTGCTGCGCCGGGCGCGCCCGCAGGTGGAGCGGGAACTGCGCAAGCTGGACGGCGTGGACAGCGCCCTGCTGATCGAGAGATGACGTGTAGGAGCGAATTTATTCGCGAAGGACAGCTACGCTGCCCGTGCTATCGGTCGGCACGGGCCTGACCAGGATTCGCGAATCAATTCGCTCCCACAGAAAGGACGGGTCAGCCCTCGGCCAACTGCCGGCGCAGCTCCGCCAGCACCGGCGCGCTGTCCGGCAGCACACCGCGCCAGAGCAGGAAGGCTTCGGCGGCCTGCTCCACCAGCATGCCCAGGCCATCGAGGGCACGCGCGGCGCCGTGCTCGGCGGCCCAGCGATTGAAGGCGGTCGGTTCCTTGCCGTACATCATGTCGTAGCAGACCGTGTGGCCCGGCCGGATCAGGCTCGGCGAAATGGCCGGCAGGTCGCCGGCGAGGCTCGCCGACGTGGCGTTGACGATCAGGTCCACCGACTCCTCCAGCCAGTCGAAGCCGCTGGCGGACACCGGCCCCAGGTCAGCGAACAATTGCGCCAGGGCCTCGGCCTTTTCCACCGTGCGGTTGGCGATCACCAGGCTCGCCGGCTTTTCCGCCAGCAGCGGCTCGATCACCCCGCGCGCGGCACCACCGGCGCCCAGCAACAGGATGCGCTTGCCCGCCAGATCAAGACCGGCATTGCGGGTGAGGTCACGCACCAGGCCGGCGCCGTCGGTGTTGTCACCGAGCAGGCTGCCGTCATCCAGCTTCTTCAGCGTGTTCACCGCGCCGGCGCGCCGGGCACGGTCACTGAGGCTGGCGGCCAACTGATAGGCCTGCTCCTTGAACGGCACCGTGACGTTGCCGCCCCGGCCGCTCTCGAAGAACCGGCGGGCGCAACCGCTGAAGTCGTCCAGCGGCGCCAGCACGGCCTCGTAGCTGAGCGGCTGGCCGGTCTGCTCGGCGAACAGGCGGTGGATCAACGGCGACTTGCTGTGGCCGATGGGGTTGCCGAAAACGCAGTAGCGGTCCATCAGACGCCCGCCTCCTTCAGCCAGTCGCGATCCTGCAGGAAATAGTCGGTGAGGCGCGCCTCCTCGCTGCCCGGCTCCGGCTTCCAGTCATAGCCCCAGCGCACCTGCGGCGGCAGGGACATGAGGATGGACTCGGTGCGCCCGCCCGACTGCAGGCCGAACAGGGTGCCGCGGTCGAACACCAGGTTGAACTCCACGTAGCGGCCGCGGCGATAGGCCTGGAATTCACGCTGCTGCTCGGTGAAGGGGGTGTCCCGGCGCTTCTTCAGGATCGGCAGGTAGGCGTCCAGGTAGGCGTCACCGATGGCGCGCATGAAAGCGAAACTGGTGTCGAAGTCCCACTGGTTCAGGTCGTCGAAGAACAGGCCGCCGATGCCGCGCGGCTCGTTGCGGTGCTTGAGGTGGAAGTAGCGGTCGCACCATTCCTTGTAGCGCGGGTAGACCTCGGCGCCGAAGGGCGCGCAGGCGTCGCGGGCCACCTGGTGCCAGTGCACGCAGTCTTCCTCGTAGGCGTAGTAGGGGGTCAGGTCGAAGCCGCCGCCGAACCACCAGACCGGTTCCTCGCCTTCCTTCTCGGCGCAGAAGAAGCGCACGTTGGCATGGGAGGTGGGCACGTGGGGGTTTTCCGGGTGGATCACCAGGGACACGCCCAGGGCCTGGAAGCCGCGCCCGGCCAGTTCCGGGCGGTGGGCGCTGGCCGACGGCGGCAGGTTGGCGCCGAACACGTGGGAGAAGTTGACCCCGCCCTTCTCGATCAATCCGCCGTTCTCGATCACCCGGGTGCGTCCACCGCCACCGGCGGGGCGGGTCCAGGCGTCCTCGAAGAAGCCGGCCTTGCCATCCTCGGCCGCCAGGGCGGCGCAGATACGGTCTTGCAGATCGAGCAGGTAGGCCTTCACGGCCTCGGTACGGTCAGTCACGTGGTCAACCTTGGAAGCAGGTAGGTGGCGGAAAAATGAGCAGGCAAGCATACCACCGCCCGAGGGGGCTGGTGGCTTGACGGGAATCAAGGCAAAGCGTTGGATGGGGACTTTTCCGACCAGGAGGTTGCAAGCATGGCCAAACGCATCCAGTTCACCGCCTACGGCGGGCCGGAAGTCCTCGAATACGTGGATTTCCAGGCGGCGGAACCAGGACCGCAGGAGGTACGGGTGCGCAACCGCGCCATCGGCCTGAACTTCATCGACACTTATTACCGCAGCGGTCTCTACCCGGCGCCGAACTTCCCCACCAGCCTGGGCACCGAAGGGGCGGGCGAAGTGGAAGCGGTGGGCAGCGCGGTGACCCAGTTCAAGGTCGGCGACCGCGTCGCCTACGCCACCGGCCCGCTGGGCGCCTACAGCGAGCTGCACGTGCTGCCGGCCGACAAGCTGGTGCGCCTGCCGGACAGCATTGGCTTCGAACAGGCCGCGGCGGTGATGCTGAAGGGCCTGACGGTGCAATACCTGCTGCGCCAGACCTACGAACTCAAGGGCGGCGAAACCATCCTCTTCCATGCCGCCGCCGGTGGCGTGGGCCTGATCGCCTGCCAATGGGCCCGTGCCCTGGGGGTCAAGCTGATCGGCACCGTCAGCTCGGCGGAGAAAGCCGCGCTGGCCAAGGCCAACGGCGCCTGGGCGACCATCGACTACAGCCATGAGAACGTAGCGCAGCGGGTGCTGGAGCTCACCAGCGGCGCCAAATGCCCGGTGGTCTATGACTCAGTGGGCAAGGACACCTGGGAAACCTCGCTGGATTGCGTGGCGCCGCGCGGCCTGCTGGTGAGCTTCGGCAACGCCTCGGGTCCGGTGGCCGGAGTCAACCTTGGCATCCTCGCGCAGAAGGGTTCGCTCTACGTCACCCGGCCGACACTGTTCGGCTATGCCAGCACGTCGGAACGCCTGCAGGCGATGGCCGACGAGCTGTTCGGGCTGATCGCCGATGGCCGCATCAAGGTGGAGATCAACCAGCGCTTCGCCCTGGCCGACGCCGCCAAGGCCCATATCGCCCTGGCCAGCCGGCAGACCACCGGCTCGACCGTGCTTATCCCCTGAGTACCCGGCCGCTGGCCAGGTCGCGGATCACGCTGGGATTGCGGCGCCCGCCCAGGGCGCCACCCAGCACCGCATCCAGCTCGTCGCCGAAGTACTGCTGTACACGCAGGCGCGAGCAGGCGGCGGGACGGCCAGCGGGGTTGGCGGAGGTGGACACCAGGGGGCCGGTGAGGGCGCAGAGGTCGCGGACCAGCGGGTGATCGCTGACGCGCAGGGCGACGCTGTCGTGCCGGCCGGTGATCCATTCCGGCAGCAGGTCCTGGTGCGGCACCAGCCAGGTGTTGGGACCCGGCCAGGTGCTGGCGAGCTTGTCGATCCAGGCCTCCGGCAGGCCTTCGAGGAGGAAGTCGAACTGGCGGATGGTGTCCGCCACCAGGATCAGCCCCTTTTCCACGGGCCGTTCCTTGAGCGCCAGCAGGCGATACACCGCGTCCTCGTTCCAGGGATCGCAACCCACCCCCCAGACCGCTTCGGTGGGGTAGGCGATCACGCCGCCCTCACGCACCACGCGCGCCACCTGCTGCACTCGCCAACTGCTGACCATCACCCGCTCCCACTAGACCTGATCGGCAAAGTGTACAGGGCTCAACCTGGCCGATGCACCCAGCAGCCCGCCTCGCGGGAGACGCAGCCCTGCAGCTCCAGATCGGAGAGTTCGGCGAGCAGGCGCGGCAGCTCCCAGCCGCTGGCGATGGCCAGGCCCTCGCTGCTGTAGGGCGCCGCGCGCAACAGTTCGAGCAGGGGGTGTTCCTCCCGCGCCGCCACCTCGGCCGGCATCTGCGGCGCCGGCACCTGCCAGCCACGCAAGGCTTCGAGTATGTCTTCCACCTTTTCCACCAGGGTCGCGCCCTCGCGGATCAGCTGGTGACAGCCGCGCGCGCCGGGATGGTGGATCGAACCGGGAATGGCGTACACCTCGCGCCCCTGTTCAGCAGCCAGGCGGGCGGTGATCAGCGAGCCGCTGGAGGGACTCGCTTCCACCACCAGGACGCCGAGGGACAGGCCACTGATGATGCGGTTGCGGCGGGGAAAGTTGGCCGGCTGTGGCGGGCAATCCAACGGCAGCTCGGACACCAGGGCACCGCCTTCCTCGACAATCCGTGCCGCCAGGCCGCGATGGCGGTTGGGGTAGAGGCGTTCGAGGCCGGTGCCGAGTACGGCCACGGTCGCGCCGCCAGTTTCCAGTGCGCCCTGGTGGGCGGCGCCGTCGATGCCCAGGGCCAGCCCGCTGGTGATGACGAAACCGCCGCCCGCCAGGCTGCGGGCGAAGGCGCGGGCGGTATCCAGGCCCGCCGCCGAGGCGCGGCGGCTTCCCACCACGGCCAGTTGCGGGCGTTCCAGCAGGCCGGCCGCGCCGTCGACATAAAGCAGGGGTGGCGCATTGGCCAGCTCGGCGAGCAGGGCCGGATAGCCGGGGTCGTCCCAGCACAGCACGTGGCGGCCGGGCCGCTCCAGCCAGGCGAGGGCACGGGCGGCGGCCTCGCGAATGTCCGGACTGCGCCGAGGCTCGGCGGATGCTCCCGGCAGGCCCAGGGCGCGCCAGGCGGCGGCCGGCGCGCTGAGGGCGGCAGAGGCCGAGCCGAAGGCTTCGATCAGGCGGCGGAAGCGGGCGGGGCCCAGTTCGGGAAGGTGATGCAAGCGCAGGCGAGCTTCCAGCTCGGCGGGGGAAATCGATGGCATGTCGATCGGTCCTTGATCGCACCGCACACGCGGCGGGACCGCCATCAATACAACAAGCCCCCGCGAAGCGGGGGCCTGGAGGTGTTACGGGTTGTGTACCTTGTCCAGCACCGCCAGTTGGCGGGTGGCGGCGAGGACCAGGCCATAGCTGAGCTTGTCGTAGGTGCGGAAAACCATCAACAAGCCGGCGCGCTCGTCCGGAATCTTGATGAACTCGTCGGTGACGCGGTCGCGCACGGTTTCGCCGGTCTTGTAGACCGCCAGCACGTTGCCTTCCACCAGGCCGTCGCGCTTGCCCTTGTTGATGGTGACCACGTCGAACTGGCCGATCTGGGTCACGCCACGCGGCACGTCGAGGATCACGCCTTTGACGTCGCGATCCGGCGCACTGGGCATGAAGGTGGAGTTGATCGCGCGCTCCTCGGTGGGGAACAGGCGGTCGCCCAGACGCACTTCCTGGGTGGAGCGGGTCAGTTGCAGGGTGCCGATATCGCCCTCGTCGGCAACCATCTCGCCGCCGCCGATGTCATCGGCGTTGATGCCCAGGAACTCCTGGGTCTCCGGATCGATGTAGGACTTGCCCTGGCGGAAGATGCCGTAGGCCGGTTGCTCCTCGGAGAAGTTGCCACGGGCATAGACGCGGTCACCGGCCCCGCTGACCACGCGCTCGGCATTGCCGGCGACGATATAGGGCGCGGCTTCGAAGTCCTTGGGATCGTCGATGATGCGGTTAGTCAGCAGGAAGGCGTTGATGGCCTCCAGCGGAATGGTCGGAATAGCCTCGGCCATCGGCGTGCTGCGCACCTTGGGCGACAGTTTGATGGTGCCGCGGGACGCGCCGCGGTTCAGCATCAGGCGTGGCTGGCCGTCGACATAGACCAGGCTCAGCACGTCGCCGGGGTAGATCAGGTGCGGATTCTCGATCTGCGGGTTGGCGTGCCAGATTTCCGGCCACTTCCACGGCTGGCGCAGGAACTTGCCGGAAATGTCCCAGAGCGTGTCACCCTTGACCACGGTGTAGCGCTCCGGATGGCCGTCCTTGAGTTCCACCGCAGCCTGGGTCAGGCCACTGGCGGCCAGGAGCAGCAGGGCGAGTAGTGATTTCCTCATGCGGTGAATCCCTTTATTATGTTCATTCACATGAAACGCCCTGAGAGCCGCCCCATTCGGGCTCTTCAGCCGTTTTTTCGATGCTGCTCACCATCTTAGCAGCGGATTTTCAACATATTCCACAAGTGCATCACAAACGCATATGGCGATTCTGAACATTCTCGAATTCCCCGATCCGCGGCTGCGCACCATCGCCAAACCGGTGGAGGTGGTGGACGACTCCATCCGCAAGCTGGTCGATGACATGTTCGAAACCATGTACGCCGCACCGGGTATCGGCCTGGCCGCCACCCAGGTGAACGTGCACAAGCGCGTGGTGGTGATGGACCTGTCGGAAGACAAGTCCGAGCCCCGGGTCTTCATCAACCCCGAGTTCGAACCCCTGACCGATCAGATGGACCAGTACCAGGAAGGCTGCCTCTCGGTGCCGGGTTTCTACGAGAACGTCGACCGCCCGCAGAAAGTAAAGATCAAGGCGCTGGACCGCGACGGCCAAGCCTACGAACTGATCGCCGAAGGCCTGCTCGCCGTGTGCATCCAGCACGAATGCGACCATCTGAACGGCAAGCTGTTCGTCGACTACCTGTCGTCGCTCAAGCGCGACCGCATCAAGAAGAAGCTGGAAAAGCAGCACCGCCTCCACGCTTGATGATCCCCGATTCCAAAGGCTTGCCCCGGCAAGCCTTTTCTTTTTTGGTGACTACTTCATGACCGAGCCATTGCGCCTTGTCTTCGCCGGCACCCCGGAGTTCGCCGCCGAGCACCTCAAAGCCCTGCTGGGTTCCCGCCACCGGATCGTCGCGGTGTACACCCAGCCGGACCGCCCAGCGGGCCGTGGCCAGAAACTGATGCCGAGCCCGGTCAAGCAACTGGCGGTCGAGCACGGCATCCCGGTGCTGCAGCCGCCCACTCTGCGCGATCCGGTCGCGCAGGCCGAACTCAAGGCCCTGGGTGCCGACCTGATGGTGGTGGTCGCCTATGGTCTGATCCTGCCCCAGGTGGTGCTCGACACCCCACGCCTGGGCTGCATCAACAGCCACGCCTCGCTGCTGCCGCGCTGGCGCGGCGCGGCACCGATCCAGCGCGCGGTGCAGGCGGGAGACGTGGAGAGCGGCGTCACCGTGATGCAGATGGAGGCGGGGCTGGACACCGGCCCCATGTTGCTCAAGGTCACCACACCGATCGCCGCCACCGACACCGGTGGCAGCCTGCATGACCGCCTCGCCCAGCTCGGCCCGCAGGCTGTGCTGGAAGCCATCGAAGGCCTGGCCGCCGGCACCCTCGTGGGTGAGGTGCAGGACGACACCTTGGCCAACTACGCGCACAAGCTGAACAAGGACGAGGCCCGCCTCGACTGGAGCCGCCCGGCCGTGGAGCTGGAACGCCTGGTGCGGGCCTTCAATCCCTGGCCCATCTGCCACAGCAGCCTCGACGGCGCGCCGCTCAAGGTGCTGGCCGCGGCCCTGGGTGAGGGCAAGGGCGACCCCGGGCGGGTACTCGCCGCCAACAAGGACGGCCTGACCGTGGCCTGTGGCGAAGGCGCCCTGCTGCTCACCCGCCTGCAATTGCCCGGCGGCAAGCCGCTGAACTTCGCCGACCTCTTCAACAGCCGCCGTGAACAGTTCGCCGTGGGCAAGGTGCTCGGCGCATGAATCCACGTCTCGCCGCCGCCCGCGCCCTGGCCGCGGTGCTTTCCGGCAAAGCCTCCCTCGGCGGCAGCCTGCCGCCGCAGCTGGAGAAAGTGGACCCGCGCGACCGCGCCCTGGCCCAGGACCTCGCCTTCGGCGCGGCCCGCTGGCAGCCGCGCCTGGCGATGCTCGCCGAGCGCCTGCTGCAGAAGCCCTTCAAGGCCGCCGACAAGGACGTGGAAGCCCTGCTGCTGGTGGGTCTCTACCAGCTCTTCCACACCCGCATTCCCGCCCACGCCGCCATCGGCGAAACCGTCGGTTGCGCGGAAAAGCTGAAGAAGCCCTGGGCCAAGGGCCTGCTCAACGCCGTGCTGCGCAACGCCCAGCGCCAGGGCGAGGCGATATTCGAAGAACTTGCACGCGACCCGGCCGCGCGCACGGCCCACCCGCGCTGGCTGCAGAAGGCCCTGAAAGCCGCCTGGCCGGAACACTGGGAAGCGGTCTGCACGGCGAACAATGCCCACCCACCGCTGATCCTGCGGGTCAACCGCCGCCACGGCAGCCGCGATGCCTACCTGGCCGAGCTGCGTGAGGCCGATATCGCCGCGGTGCCCTGCACCTTCAGTCGCGACGGCATCCGCCTGATCGAAGCCCGCGACGTGAAGACGTTGCCAGGCTTTGCCGAAGGCCGTGTCAGTGTGCAGGACGAAGCCGCGCAGCTCGCCGCCGACCTGCTGGAGCTCACGCCCGGGCAGCGCGTGCTGGATGCCTGCAGCGCGCCGGGCGGCAAGACCTGCCACCTGCTGGAGGCCGAGCCGGGTCTCACCGAAGTGGTGGCCGTGGACCTGGAGGAAAGCCGCCTGGTGCGGGTGCGCGAAAACCTCGACCGCCTGGGCCTGGAGGCCAGGCTGATTGCCGCTGACGGGCGCGACATCGCCGCCTGGTGGGACGGCACGCCGTTCCAGCGCATCCTGCTCGACGCCCCCTGCTCGGCCACCGGCGTGATCCGCCGTCACCCGGACATCAAGCTGACCCGCCAGGCGGACGACATTCCCGCCCTGGCCCAGTTGCAGGGCGAACTGCTGGACGCCCTCTGGCAGACCCTGGACGTGGGCGGCGTGCTGCTCTACGCCACCTGTTCCAGCCTGCCTGCGGAAAACAGCGAGAACATCGCTGCCTTCCTCGCCCGCACGCCGGGCGCCCGCGAGCTGGATATCGCCGGCCCCTTCGGATTGAAACAGCCCCATGGCCGCCAGTTGCTGGCGCAGGAAGACGGCCATGACGGTTTCTACTATGCCAAGCTGATGAAGATCGCCGCGTCTCCTCGCGGCTAACGGAGCGATCAGTGAAGATCATCATTCTCGGAGCGGGCCAGGTGGGCGGAACCCTGGCCGAACACCTGTCCGGCGAGGCCAACGACATCACCGTCGTCGACACCGATGGCGACCGCCTGCGCGACCTCGGCGACCGCCTCGACATCCGTACGGTACAGGGCCGCGGCTCTTTCCCTACGGTGCTGCGCCAGGCTGGCGCCGACGATGCCGACATGCTGGTGGCGGTGACCAACAGCGATGAGGTGAACATGGTCGCCTGCCAGGTGGCCTACACCCTGTTCTCCACCCCGACCAAGATCGCCCGCGTGCGCGAGGCGGCCTACCTGACCCGCGCCGGCCTGTTCGACAACGAAGCCATCCCGGTGGACGTGCTGATCAGCCCGGAACAGGTGGTGACCAACTACATCAAGCGCCTGATCGAATACCCCGGCGCCCTGCAGGTGATCGACTTCGCCGAAGGCAAGGCGCAGTTGGTAGGGGTCAAGGCCTACTACGGCGGACCGCTGGTGGGCCAGGAGCTGCGCCAGATCCGCGAGCACATGCCCAACGTGGATACCCGCGTGGCGGCCATTTTCCGCCGCAACCGGCCGATCCTGCCCAAGGGCGATACCGTCATCGAGGCCGACGACGAAGTCTTCTTCATCGCCGCCAAGGCCCACATCCGCGCGGTGATGAGCGAATTGCGCCGCCTGGAAGACAGCTACAAGCGCGTGGTAATCGCCGGCGGCGGGCATATCGGCGAGCGCCTGGCGGAGGCTATCGAAAGCCGCTACCAGGTGAAGATCATCGAGATGAACCCGACGCGCTGCCGACACCTCTCGGAAGTCCTCGACAGCACCATCGTGCTTCAAGGCAGCGCATCGGACCGCGACCTGCTGGTGGAGGAGAACATCAACGATGCGGACATTTTCCTCGCCCTGACCAACGACGACGAGGCCAACATCATGTCCTCGCTGCTGGCCAAGCGCCTGGGCGCGCGCAAGGTGATGACCATCATCAACAACCCCGCCTATGTGGACCTGGTGCAGGGCGGCGACATCGACATCGCCATCAGCCCGCAGCTGGCCACCATCGGCACCCTGCTGACCCACGTGCGCCGCGGCGACATCGTCAGCGTGCACTCGCTGCGGCGCGGCGCGGCCGAAGCCATCGAGGCCATCGCCCACGGCGACGCCAAGTCGAGCAAGGTGGTCGGCAAGATGATCGAGGACATCGCCCTGCCGCCGGGCACCACCATCGGCGCGATCATCCGCGACGAGGAAGTGCTGATCGCCCACGACGACACCGTGATCGAATCGGGCGACCACGTGATCCTGTTCCTAGTCGACAAGAAGTACATCCGTGACGCGGAGCGCCTGTTCCAGGTCGGCTTGACGTTCTTCTGAGGTGCGCCCGGGCGGGGGCCCACATGGCTGCGGATGATTCCCCGGTCATTTAAGCCTCCGCCTACAGCCACTCCCTGGGCGCCGGGTTAGGGTTTCGGCCCCTGCATCGCCGACTCCTGCCGCGCCATGTCCAGTCACCGCAGCTACACCCCGACCCGCGTCGGTCCGCCGCCCGCACCATCCCGCAACGGCCGCCGCGCCGCGATGCTGCGCATCCTTGGCGTGCTGCTGATCCTGTTCAGTTGCACCCAGCTACCGCCGCTGCTGGTGGACCTCTATTACGGGGACGGCGCCTGGCGCGGCTTCCTCTTCGCCCTGCTGATCACTCTGTCCTGCGGCCTGCTGACCTGGCTGCCGGTGCGCGACGCCCGCGAGGAGCTGCAGATACGCGACGGCTACCTGATCACCGCGCTGTTCTGGATAGTGCTCGGCAGCTTCGGCAGCATTCCCTTCCTGCTCATCGACAACCCGGATATGGGCTGGGCTGACGCCCTGTTCGAATCCGTCTCCGGCATCAGCACCACAGGCGCCACGGTGCTCACCGGGCTCGACCAGTTGCCCCGCGCGGTCCTCTACTACCGCCACCAGTTACAGTGGTTCGGCGGCATGGGGATCATCGTCCTCGCCGTGGCCATCATGCCGATGCTGGGCATCGGCGGCATGCAGCTGTACCGCGCGGAAATGCCCGGCCCACTGAAGGAGCAGAAGCTCTCGCCGCGCATCGCCGAGACCGCCAAGACCCTCTGGCTGCTCTATTGCGGCCTGACCCTGGTCTGCGCCCTGGCCTATTGGGCCGCCGGGATGAGCCTGTTCGACGCCATTGGCCACAGCTTCTCGACCATCGCCATCGGCGGTTTCTCCACCCATGACGCCAGCATCGGCTACTTCGACAGCCCGCTGATCGAGCTGATCTGCATGTTCTTCCTGGTCATTTCCGGGATCAATTTCGGCCTGCACTTCCTGGCCTGGCGCCGACGCAGCCTGAGTCACTACCTGCGCGATGCGGAATGCCGCAGCTACCTGTTGCTGCTGCTCGCGGTCTTCGTCATCTGCACCGCGACGCTGATCCTCCACCGCCACTACGAGCACCCCCTGGAGTCCATTCGCTACGCCGCCTTCATGGTGGTTTCCATCGCCACGACCACGGGTTTTGGCCTGGCCGACTTCAGCACCTGGCCGACGCTGCTGCCCTACCTGCTGCTGTGCACCACGTTCATCGGCGCCTGCGCCGGTTCCACCGGTGGCGGCATGAAGGTCATGCGAATCCTCCTGGTCTATCGCCAGGGGCTGCGCGAGTTCCAACGCCTGCTGCATCCCAATGGCGTGTTCAGCGTCAAGCTGGGCCGCCGCCAGGTCCCGGACCGGGTGGTGGAATCGGTCTGGGGCTTCTGCTCCATCTACCTGGTGACCTTCGTCGTGCTCCTGTTGGTGCTGCTGGCGTTGGGCGTGGATCAGCTGACTGCCTTTTCGGCCCTGGCGTCGTGCATGAACAACCTCGGCCCGGCACTGGGCGAGGCCGCGCTGCACTATGCCAACCTGTCCGCCGGCGCCAAGCTGGTGCTGAGCCTGGCCATGGTGCTCGGCCGGCTGGAAGTGTTTTCCCTGCTGATCCTCCTCAGCCCTGCCTTCTGGCGCTTCTGAGCGGCACAATGGAGAGCCACCCGCAGGAGTAGACGCGCATGATCGAATCACTGGAAAAGATGCTGGCCAAGGGCGTGGACAACCCGCTGCTGCGCTTCGGCCTGGGCAAGGGCTATCTCGACCAGGGCGATGCCGAGAAGGCCGCCGAGCACTTGCGCCGCTGCGTGGAGCAGGACCCGAAGTACTCTGCCGCCTGGAAGCTGCTGGGCAAGGCGCTGGAAGCCCAGGGCGACCTCGCGGCCGCCCGTGAAGCCTGGACCCAGGGCCTGGAAGCCGCCCAGGTCCATGGCGACAAACAGGCGGAGAAGGAAATGAGCGTATTCCTCAAGCGCCTGGGCAAGCGCGGCGGCTCACCGGCCTGATGGCCTGCCCAGGTCACTCATTCGCCACGCAGGTAGCCCAGGGTCTGATCGGTGGTCCACAGCGCGTTGGCGATGTAGCGGTAGTTGATCAGCGCCGCCAGGTAGCCGTCGCCTTCCGGTGTCGACGGGCCGGCCGTCGCATCGCGTACCACGGCCACCTCGAAACCCAGCTCGAGCAGTTCGCGCAGGTGCGACTCCACGCACAGGTTGGCGGCCATGCCGGCGAGGATGATCTGTGAAACGCCGTGCTTGCGCAGCTGCAGCGCGAGATCGTTGGTTTCCGGGCCGTAGACCTTGTGCGGCGAGGCGATGATGGTCTTGCCGTCGAGGATGTAGGGTTTGTACTCGGGCATGAAATCGGCGCCCGAGTTCTCGAACCCGTCGAGGGTCAGCGGGCCCTTGCGATCGAACATGCAGATGCTGTGCATGACCTTTTCCAGCGGACCGCCGAATGTCCATTGATGGTCGCAGGGGTAGTAGTAATGGGGCGACACCGCAACAGTGATGCCCGCATCCTTGGCAGCGGCAAAGAGTTGGCCGATATGCTTGACCGTGTCGTGCTCGACGATGCTCTTGCCGAATACGCCCCAGCTCACGCCCTCGGGACTGAGGAAGTCGATCTGCGGGTCGATCACCACCAGGGCGGCGCGGGACAGGTCGAGGCGCATACCAGGATCGGGCAGCGCGGGGTCGGTGGGGTCGGCGTAGGGGGCTGGGTTGTTCATGACGAGGGGGCTCCTGAGCGGTAAGTGAAATCGCGCATCGCCATGGCAGCCGGCTTCGGGGCTGTCTACCATCGGCGTGAATTCATCCTAGGGCCGCACGCGGAGCGGCTTTTCCCAGTCCGTACAGGATCTTTGTCAGGTAGTCCCCGATGGATGTTCTTTCCGAGTTCTTCGAGCGCACCAGCCTCCAGGGACGCCTGTTCTTCGCCGGCCACGTGGACGGCACGCTGGTGCTCGACAAACCGCCTGGCATGGCCTTCATCCACCTGGTGGAGCGCGGTGGCATCGACATGGTGCAGCCCGGCTCGCCGAAGGTGTCGATCACCGAGCCGAGCGTGCTGTTCTGCCCCAGCAGTTGCCGCTACCAACTGCGCGCCAGCGGCCTGGAAGGGGCCGACCTTGTCTGCGCGTCCTTCCAGTTCGGCCGGGGAACGGCGCAGCCCTTGCCGCTGGGCCTGGAAGAAACCCTGGTGTTCCCCCTGGGCGCCTTCGACCATGCGCTGCCGGTAGTCAGCGCGCTGGTGGGGGAGTTCCGCGACCAGGCACCGGGCCGCGCCAAGGCGCTGAATCTGCTCTTCGAATACCTCTTCGTGCTGCTGGTGCGAAAGGCGGTGCAGGACGGCAGGATTGCCGGCGGCCTGCTCTACGCCCTGCAGGATGCGCGCCTGGGGGCGGTGCTGAGCAGGCTGCACAGTGAGCCGGAAGCGGACTGGAGCGTGGAGCGGATGGCGGGTCTGGCGGCGATGTCGCGTTCGAAATTTTCCGCCTGGTTCAGCCGGATACTGGGCGTCTCGCCCATGAGCTACCTCAGCGGCTGGCGCATGAAGGTGGCCCAGGACCTGCTGCGCGACGGGGTGCCGATCAAGGTGGTGGCCGACGCGGTGGGCTACAGCTCCCAAGCGTCCTTCTCCAGGACCTTCGCCAGCCTGGTGGGCTGCCCGCCTGCCGAATGGCTGCGCGGCAGCGCGCGGGAGGCGCCAGCGGTAACGGCTCGGATCTGCCCGGCGGAGGACTAGTCGCGCGCCAGGAAGCGGAACCCGGCGCCTTCGGCGTCGACCCGCATCACTTCCATGTCGAGGATGGGCGCTTCGATCGGCAGGTCCTGCACCTGGCCGCGCACCACCGCGCCGACGGTGAGGACCGTCAGGTCCGGGTGACGCACATAGACACCGCCATCGGACAGGTCGCGGGTCTGGGCAATCAGCTCGCCGAAGCTCGGATGGCTGATCTTGATCCTGCATTTCATCGGAGTTCGGGGAAATTGCCGCTGATTCGCCATGGCAAGCGTCGTCCTGAGCCGGTTAGCAGCGTCGTTAATACGGTGTATCGCGTTCGCGCACAACCCTCCGCGAAGCGGGAATGAAAAAGGCGCCTTCCGGCGCCTGTTTCATCAGTACCACTTCTTCTCGCCCTCTGGGCGTTTCTTGAAGCGCTTCATGCTCCACATGTACTGGGTCGGGTAAGTGCGCACGTAACGCTCCACCACCTGGCTCATGGCGGCCACGCCCTCTTCGACGTTTTCGCTGTACATGCCTTCCGGTGCGGCTTCCAGGATGACCTTGAAGCCCGAGCCGTCGGGCAGGCGCAGGGCATGCAGGAACACACCGCACGCCTTGCCGCCGGCGAGCATGCCAGGCACGAATTTGCTGGTCAGCGCCTGGGTGCCAAGGAAGGGTACGAAGACGCCGGCCGAAAGACTCGGCTCCGGGTCGGCGGGAATGCCCACGGCACCGCCCTTGCGCACTTCCTTGATGACGCTGAGGATGCCTTCCTTGGTGGACGGCGCCACGCGGTTGCCCAGCTGCACGCGCTGCTTCTGCAGCAGCTCGTCCACGGCTTTCAGCTTCGGCGGGCGGTAAAAGATGATCGGCTTGCACTGGGCGCAGTAGAAGTGGTTGAGCACTTCCCAGTTGCCCAGGTGGCTGGTGATGCCGACCACGCCCTTGCCGCTGGCCAGGGCCTCATGCAGCACTTCCAGGCCTTCCACTTCGCGTACCAGGCCAATGGATTTCTCCGCCGGCCAGATCCAGGCGCAGGCGCTTTCGGTAAGGGTCTTGCCGATGTCCTTGAGGCTCTGGCCCACGCGCTGTTCCAGTTCGGCCGGCGACAGCTCGGGGAAGCAGTTGGACAGGTTGATCCGCACCACGTCGCGGGAGCGGTTCGGCAGTTTCCACATCAGCCAGCCGATGGCAGCCCCGACGGCTTGCACGGCCCGCCAGGGGAGCAGGGCGAAGAGGCGCAGGAAGCCCACGACCAGCGCACCTTTCAGCTTATCCACAGGCATCTCCGGTAGATCGAAAAGGGCGCATTCTACCCTCGTGCCGCGTCAGGAAGTCAGTTCGCGGTAGCGATCACAATCAGTCGTGTGGTCCATGACCAGGCCGGCGGCCTGCATGAAGGCGTAGCAGATGGTCGGGCCGACGAAGGTGAAACCGGCTTTCTTGAGCGCCTTGCTCATGGCCTCGGCCTCCGGGGTGACCGCCGGCACATCGCCACGGCCACTGAAGTGGTTGACCTTCGGCTGGCCGCCGACGAACGACCAGAGCAGCGCCACCGGGTCGTCCAGGCGCAGCCAGGCCTGGGCGTTCTGCCGTGCCGCCTTGAGCTTGAGCAGGTTGCGGATGATGCCCGGGTCCTGCATCCGCTGCTCGATCTCCTCGTCGCTCATCCGCGCCAGGCGCCGCGGGTCGAAACCGAACAGCACCTCACGGTAGCGCTCGCGCTTCTTCAGCACGGTGATCCACGACAGGCCGGCCTGAAAGCCTTCCAGCAGCAGCAGCTCGAAGAGTGCCGCCGGGTCCTTCAGCGGCACGCCCCATTCGGTGTCGTGGTAGCGGATGTAGAGGGGGTCGTCGTTGCACCAGAAGCAGCGTGGCATAAGGCTTTCCATGCGGTTGCGGCGGGGTTGGATCGGGTATACTCCGGCATTTTCCGTCGAAGACCCAGCACAGGTGAATTTCGTGAGCCAGACTACGCCCGCCGTGCGCACCTTCCAAGACCTGATCCTCGCCCTGCAGCAGTACTGGGCCGAGCAGGGCTGCGTGGTGCTCCAGCCCTACGACATGGAAGTGGGCGCCGGTACTTTCCACACCGCCACCTTCCTCCGCGCCATCGGCCCGGAGACCTGGAACGCCGCCTACGTGCAGCCCTCCCGCCGCCCGACCGACGGCCGCTACGGCGAGAACCCCAACCGCCTGCAGCACTACTACCAGTTCCAGGTGGTCCTCAAGCCCAACCCGGAGAATTTCCAGGAGCTGTACCTGGGCTCGCTGAAGGCCATCGGCATCGACCCGCTGGTGCACGACATCCGCTTCGTGGAAGACAACTGGGAATCGCCGACACTCGGCGCCTGGGGCCTGGGCTGGGAAATCTGGCTGAACGGCATGGAAGTGACCCAGTTCACCTACTTCCAGCAGGTGGGCGGCATCGAGTGCTACCCGGTGACCGGCGAAATCACCTACGGCCTGGAGCGCCTGGCCATGTACCTGCAGGGCGTGGACTCGGTCTATGACCTGATCTGGACCGACGGCCCCTTCGGCACGGTCACCTACGGCGACGTGTTCCACCAGAACGAAGTGGAGCAATCCACCTTCAACTTCGAACACGCCAATGTGCCGAAGCTGTTCGAACTCTTCGATTTCTACGAGAGCGAAGCCAACCGCCTGATCGAGCTGCAACTGCCGCTGCCGACCTACGAAATGGTCCTCAAGGCCTCCCACACCTTCAACCTGCTGGATGCCCGCCGCGCCATCTCGGTGACCGAGCGCCAGCGCTACATCCTGCGCGTGCGCACCCTGGCCCGCGCCGTGGCGCAGAGCTACCTGCAGGCGCGCGCGCGCCTGGGCTTCCCCATGGCCACCCCCGAACTGCGTGACGAAGTACTGGCCAAGCTGGAGGCTCAAGAATGAGTGCACAAGATTTCCTGGTAGAACTGGGCACCGAAGAGCTGCCTCCCAAAGCCCTGAAATCCCTGGGTGACGCCTTCCTCGCCGGTATCGAGCAGGGCCTGAAGAGCGCCGGCCTGGGCTATGCCAAGGCCCAGGTCTACGCCGCTCCGCGCCGCCTGGCGGTGCTGGTGGAGCAACTGGCCACCCAGCAGCCCGACCGTAGCGTCAACCTCGATGGCCCACCGCTGCAGGCGGCCTTCGACGCCGAAGGCAAGCCGACCCAGGCCGCCCTGGGCTTCGCCCGCAAGTGTGGCGTCGATCTGGAGCTGATCGACAAGAGCGGCCCGAAGCTGAAGTTCAGCCAGACCATCCCCGGCCAGCCCGCCGTCGGCCTGCTGCCCGGCCTGGTCGAAGCCTCCCTGGCCGCCCTGCCGATTCCCAAGCGCATGCGCTGGGCCGCCCGCCGCGACGAGTTCGTCCGTCCGACGCAATGGCTGGTGATGCTCTTCGGCGACGAAGTGGTCGACTGCGAAATCCTCGCCCAGAAGTCCGGCCGTGAATCCCGCGGCCACCGCTTCCACAACCCCGACAATATCCGCATCGGCAAGCCTTCCACCTACCTGGAAGACCTGCGCAGCGCCCACGTGCTGGCCGATTTCGCCGAGCGCCGCGACATCATCGCCAAACGCGTGGCCGAGCTGGCCGCCGAACAGAAGGGCACAGCCGTGGTGCCCACTGACCTGCTGGATGAGGTGGCCGCTCTGGTGGAATGGCCGGTGCCGCTGGTGTGCTCCTTCGAGGAGCGCTTCCTCGCCGTGCCGCAGGAAGCCCTGATCTCCACCATGCAGGACAACCAGAAGTACTTCTGCCTGCTGGACGCCGACGGCAAGCTGCTGCCGCGCTTCATCACCGTGGCCAACGTGGTCAGCAAGGACCCGGCCCAGATCATTTCCGGTAACGAGAAGGTGGTGCGTCCGCGCCTCACCGACGCCGAGTTCTTCTTCAAGCAGGACAAGAAGCAGAAGCTGGAAAGCTTCAACGAGCGACTGAAGAACGTCGTATTCCAGGCCCAGCTCGGCACTGTGTTCGAGAAGGCCGAGCGCGTTTCCCGCCTGGCCGGCTTCGTCGCGGCACAGATTGGCGCCGATGCGGCTCACGCCGAACGCGCCGGCATCCTGGCCAAGTGCGACCTGGCCACCGAAATGGTCGGTGAATTCCCCGAGATGCAGGGCATCGCCGGCTACTACTACGCCAAGAACGATGGCGAGCCCGGCGACGTCGCCCAGGCGCTGAACGAGCAGTACATGCCGCGCGGCGCTGGCGCCGAGCTGCCGCAGACCCTCACCGGTGCCGCCCTGGCGGTAGCCGACAAGCTGGATACCCTGGTGGGCATCTTCGGCATCGGCATGCTCCCCACCGGCAGCAAGGACCCCTTCGCCCTGCGTCGCCAGGCCCTGGGCGTGCTGCGCATCCTCATCGAAAAGCAACTGAACCTCGATCTCGCCGCTGCCGTCGCCTTCGCCGTCGACCTGTATGGCGCCAAGGTGAAATCCGAGAGTCTGGCCGACCAGGTGCTGGAATTCGTCTTCGACCGCCTGCGCGCCCGCTACGAGGACGAAGGCGTGGATGTGGCGGTGTACCTCTCGGTACGCGCCCTGCAACCGTCCTCGGCCCTGGACTTCGACCAGCGCGTACAGGCCGTCCAGGCCTTCCGCAGGCTGCCTGAAGCCGAAGCCCTGGCCGCGGCCAACAAGCGCGTATCCAACCTGCTGAGCAAGGCCGAAGGCAGCGTGCCAGCCACCATCGACAACGCCCTGCTGCAGGAAGCCGCCGAGCAGGCACTGGCCAAGGCCGTGGCCGATGCCGAAGTTGCCCTGGCGAACGCCGGCAGCTACCGCGAAACGCTGGAACGCCTGGCCAGTCTGCGCGAACCGGTGGACAGCTTCTTCGAAGCGGTGCTGGTGAACGCAGAGGACGCCGCCGTACGCGGCAACCGCTATGCGCTGCTGGCCAAACTGCGTGGCCTGTTCCTGGGCGTGGCGGATATTTCGGTACTGGGCTAAGCGAAGCCCGCGCACCGGGGCCCTGCAGCGGGTCCCCGGTGCGCCCTTCAGGCGTTGTTCATGAAACTACTGATTCTTGACCGCGACGGCGTCATCAACGAAGACTCCGACGCTTACATCAAGTCCCTGGAGGAATGGATCCCCATTCCCAGCGCCATCGCTGCGATCGCGCGCCTGAGCAAGGCGGGCTGGACAGTGGCCGTGGCCACCAACCAGTCGGGCATCGCCCGCGGTTTCTACGATCTCGCCGTGCTGGAATCCATGCATGCGCGCCTGCGCGAAATGGTGGCGGAGCAGGGCGGTGAACTCGGCGTGATCGAATACTGCCCCCACGGTCCGGACGACGGTTGCGATTGCCGCAAGCCGCAACCCGGCATGCTCAGGCGCATCGCTGCGCACTATGGCGTGGACCTTGCTGGCGTGTGGTTCGTCGGTGACAGCAGTGGTGACCTGAGCGCCGCGCTGGCCGTCGACTGTCAGCCCGTGCTGGTGAAGACTGGCAAAGGCGAACGGACCCTGGCCAAGCCCCTGCCGGCGGGAACCCTGGTATTCGACGATCTGGCGGCGGTTGCCGCGCATCTCCTTCAGTAAGGTCAAAAGCTCCCATGACGACAGTGCAGGCCATCAGAACCTTCATCTTCTACCTGCTGCTGTCGCTGAGCGCCTTCATCTGGGGCACGCTGAGCCTCTTTTTCGCGCCCTTCATGCCATTCCGCATGCGTTACCGCTTCGTGGTGTATCGCTGGTGCCGCTTCGCCGTCTGGCTGGCCCAGGTGGTGGCCGGTATCCGCTACGAGGTGAAGGGCCTGGAAAACGTCCCCAAACGCCCCTGCGTCATCCTTGCCAAGCACCAGAGCACCTGGGAGACCTTCTTCCTCTCCGGTGCGTTCGAGCCATTGAGCCAGGTGGTCAAACGCGAGCTGCTGCGCGTCCCCTTCTTCGGCTGGGCCATGGCGCTGATGAAGCCCATCGCCATCGACCGCAGTAACCCAAAGGCCGCCCTCAAGCAACTTGCCGCCCAGGGCGACGAGCGCCTCAAGCAGGGCGCCTGGGTGCTGATCTTCCCCGAGGGCACCCGGGTGCCGGTCGGCCAGATGGGCAAGTTCTCCCGCGGCGGTGCGGCATTGGCGGTGAATGCCGGCCTGCCGGTCCTGCCGGTGGCGCACAACGCCGGGCACTACTGGCCGAAGGAAGGCTGGGCGAAGTATCCCGGCACCATCCAGGTCGTCATTGGCCCCGTGATGCACGCGGAAGGGGAGGGTCCCCGGGCGATTGCCGAGCTGAATGAGCGCGCCTTCGCCTGGGTGGAAGCGGCTCAACGAGGGCTGGAAGGCCCGCAGGTGGAGTCTGCCACGGAGGACTCCACCCAATCTGTGGATAAGCTGTGAACAAAATATTGGCGTTTCGCCGAATTCACCACTCAAGACACTGATTTAAAAGGGTTTTCATTTCACAATAGCGCTTAGCGAGAAAGTGCATAACGATTGCTCGCAGCTGCTCCTGCATCACCCCTTCAAGTACTTCGAATCCAGGGCGTTGAAGCAGCGGATGATCCGTTCGCGTGCGACGTCCGGGAACGTCTTCTCGGTCAGCACTACCAGCACGGCTGGCTTCACCCTGCCTGAACGCAACTGTCGCACCATATAGGCACTGATCTCTTCATCGGCGATACCCGATGCATCCCCCTTGCCCTCTTCCATCCTGATACTCCTGTCTAACCCCACGCGCGGGCGTTCTCCAGATTACGCCTCCCCAACGAGCACGACGACGTCTTACGCAGGCACGCAAGAAGCCTGTTTGCCGGAAGAGCTGGAAAGGGGAGAAGGAGGTTTTACGAAGGTCAGAAACACTGAGGGGAGCCGAAGCTCCCCTCAAATGCTTTTTCATTTTTGTTGTTGTTCTTATTGAGTGTTCGTTGTTGTTCTTCGCTACTGGCTACTAGCGAGCCAGAATTGGCTGGTCCCAACATGGACCGAGGGCAAACGGATTTTTTTGGACGCTGATCATGCCATCGTCATTTCTGAACTAACCGGAGCGCCGCTACCTCAAGGTAGTTTTATTGTTCTGTTGCCCTGGTTACCGGGTGTGGAACGGCACACCCTGTCCAAAAAAATCGGTTTGCTTCTTCTCTGCCGCTGTTGTTTTTGTTTTGTCAGAGTCGAAAACTTTCTTTTTGAAGCTTTTTATTGTTGTTGTCCAATATACAAAGCACGCCCCGTGCCAACTTTTCAAAATCGTTTAAAATCAATAACTTACATAAAACAAAAAATGAGCGAACCGCCTTCATGCCCTGGTTTGTTCCCATACGACCCGTCCGGGTACTGTCCTGACAAGCGAAAGGTAACGCTCGCCCCATCTCCTCGCCGGAGCAGACGTTACCGCACTCCGAGTCGCTGTCATCCCATTGCTCCCTACAAGCTCAGCAGGGTTAGATTGTCTCCAGCAGGCCCGCGACCCACTCCAGCGGAAGCCTGTCGCCTCCCGTCGCAAGGACGAACTCCTGGCCGCGAAATGCACTGTCCAACACACAGGAGTTGTCCATGCATATCCATCGGTTCGGGTTGCGATGAAAACTGAGCCCAGATCGCCCTTCACCCGGGGCGAAGCAGGCAGGCAATTGCCAGCGTGTCTGGCGTTTCGAGCCAGGGACTGTCAGTACCCGCCGTTCGTCCAGGTGGCGAAAGCAACCCGCCCCGGAAAGGCGGGTTGGCTGGCCACCCAGACTGAGCCTTTCCGTTGCCAGATAGAGGGTGTTGGCTGAATCCCGGCCATAGGCGAAATGGGGATGGTAGCGCGCCCAGTGCAATGCATCTTCCGGCAGATCATCGACCTTGCAGACCTCTGCGATCTGCATCCAGCCCCAGATCAGATGCAGCGATGGTCCGCTGAAGCGGTATCTGCCGCCCTCTATCCGCACCTGGCGGAACGAGCCGAAGAACAGGAACAGGTCACCTCTACCGACACCCTCGATCTGCAGATGGCCCTGCGCACTGCCGCTCTGGCCTAACAGAGGTCTCCAACCAGGCAGGCGGCGAAGGGCGCCTGGACGTAGATCGGGGTCCAGGTGAGCACCACGCCTGGACCACTCGGGGTCGCCCGTCATTGAGAACAGGATGTCGCCGAGGTTGATACCGTCGTAATCGATATCCCCATAGCTGATCGGCGATTGCACATCCGGAATAGGCAACGAGTATGGACGCCCATCGGGCAAGATCGGACTGGGGATGCCGCCGGCAGACGAGTCGAAGCCCTTGCGGCTCAAGATTATGCGCACGGCCCTACTCTCCGCGTTGCACTAGTCCTTGGCTGAGCGCAAGCGACAACATCGCGATGCTGCCGGCCGCAAGGTCTGGTCTCTCATCGTGCGACTCCCTCCTGACATGGACCGGCGTTGGATCGCCCCTATCCGGTGATCCGAGAATCATGAAGGCCCGCCCATGCATTCATCCTCATCAGAAAAGAAGAACCCCGGCACCAGGTCCGGGGTTCTTCCAAACTGCCAGGACAATCGATCTGTCCCACCTCCACCGCATCAGACGTCCAGGTTGGATACCGCGAGTGCGTTGCTCTCGATGAAATCACGACGCGGTTCTACGGCATCGCCCATCAGGGTGTTAAAGATCTGGTCTGCAGCAATGGCATCCTCGATGGTGACCTTGAGCATGCGGCGAACGTTCGGATCCATCGTGGTTTCCCACAGCTGTTCCGGGTTCATTTCACCCAGGCCCTTATAGCGCTGAATGGTATGCCGCTTGGTGCTCTCGGTCATCAGCCAGGACAGGGCTTCCTTGAAGCTGGTCACAGGCTTCTTGCGCTCGCCTCGCTGAACGAAAGCACCGTCCTCCAGCAGGTTGTTGAGCTGGTTGCCCAGTTCGGTCACCTGACGGTAGTCGTTGCTGGCGAAGAAGTCGCGGTTGAAAGTGATGTAGTGAGACAGACCATGGGCGGTCTGCTCCACTTCCGGCAGCCACAGGTGGCGCTCACGATCCTCGCGCAGGCTTGCGGTGTAGGTCAGGCCGGACTTCTCGGCAACCTTCAGGCGGGCCTGGAAGCCTTCCAGCCAGCTCTGCATTGCCGCTTGGTCAGAAAGCTGCTCCACGCTGACGCGAGGCAGGTAGATCATGTGCTCGGTCAGGTCCTGCGGATACAGGCGCGACAGACGCTTCAGCGTACGCATCACACTGCGGTAGTCATTCACCAGACGCTCAAGCGCCTCACCGGAGAGGCCCGGTGCGTTCTCATTGACGTGCAGACTGGCGTCCTCCAGGGCCGACTGGGTCATGTATTCATCCATGGCCTCGTCGTCCTTGATGTACTGCTCCTGCTTACCCTTCTTCACCTTGTACAACGGTGGCTGGGCGATATAAACGTAGCCGCGCTCGATCAGCTCGGGCATCTGCCGGAAGAAGAAGGTCAACAGCAAGGTACGGATGTGCGAACCATCGACGTCAGCATCGGTCATGATGATGATGTTGTGGTAGCGCAGCTTCTCGATGTTGTACTCCTCGCGGCCGATACCGCAGCCCAGCGCGGTGATCAGGGTGCCAACTTCCTGCGAAGACAGCATCTTGTCGAATCGGGCTTTCTCCACGTTGAGGATCTTGCCCTTGAGCGGGAGAATCGCCTGGGTCTTGCGGTTACGGCCCTGTTTGGCCGACCCGCCCGCGGAGTCACCCTCCACGATGTAGAGTTCAGAAAGGGCAGGGTCCTTCTCCTGGCAGTCAGCCAGCTTGCCCGGCAGACCGGCGATGTCCAGGGCACCCTTGCGACGGGTCATTTCGCGAGCCTTGCGCGCCGCCTCGCGGGCACGAGCCGCGTCGATCATCTTGCCGACCACGGCCTTGGCTTCGTTGGGGTTCTCCAGCAGGAAGTCGGCGAAGTACTTACCCATTTCCTGTTCCACCGCGGTCTTCACCTCGGAGGACACCAGCTTGTCCTTGGTCTGCGAACTGAACTTGGGATCCGGCACCTTGACGGAGATGATGGCAGTCAGGCCTTCACGGGCATCGTCACCGGTGGTAGCAATCTTGAACTTCTTCGCCAAGCCTTCCTGCTCGATGTAGTTGTTCAGATGGCGGGTGAGGGCAGAGCGGAAACCGGCCAGGTGGGTACCACCGTCACGCTGGGGAATATTGTTGGTGAAGCAGAGGATGTTCTCGTTGAAACTGTCGTTCCACTGCAGGGCGACTTCGACCCCCACGCCATCTTCTTCACGCTGGATGTTGAAGTGGAACACTTCGTTGACGATGGTCTTGTTGGTGTTCAGGTACTCGACGAATGCCTTGAGGCCGCCTTCGTACTTGAACATCTCTTCCTTGCCGCTTCGCTCATCGCGCAGGAGGATGCCCACACCCGAGTTCAGGAAGGACAATTCACGCAGGCGCTTGGCCAGAATGTCCCAGCTGAAATGGATGTTGCTGAAGGTCGCTCCCGAGGCCTTGAAGTGCACTTCCGTGCCGGTACCGTCGGTTTCGCCAACTGCGCGCAGGGGGAACTGCGGAACGCCGTGATGATAGATCTGTTCCCATACCTGACCGGCACGGCGAATGGTAAGACGCAATTCTTCGGAAAGGGCATTCACTACCGATACACCCACACCGTGCAACCCGCCGGAAACCTTGTAGGTGTTGTCGTCGAACTTACCGCCGGCGTGCAGAACGGTCATGATGACCTCTGCGGCAGAAACCCCTTCTTCCTTATGGATATCCACCGGAATGCCACGGCCGTTGTCGCGAACGGTGATGGATTCGTCGGTGTGAATGGTGATGCTGATTTCCGAGCAGAAACCGGCAAGCGCCTCGTCGATCGAGTTGTCGACGACTTCGAACACCATGTGGTGCAGACCCGTCCCATCGTCAGTGTCGCCGATGTACATACCGGGGCGCTTGCGTACGGCATCCAGCCCCTTCAGCACCTTGATGCTGGAAGAGTCGTACGTGTTGTTCTCGCTCATGCTTCACTCCCGATGATCGTGGGGCTGATACAGCCATGTTCCACGTGGAACATGGCGACCGGCGTATCCGTGCGCCAGCCGTCCCGCAGAAATTCATGGTCAACGCAGGTGATGAACACCTGGCAATCCAAATCTTCCAGCAACCGGCATAGCGCCTGACGGTGCTGCTCGTCCAACTCTGACGGTAAGTCGTCAACTAGGTAGATGCACTGGCCGCGCTTCGCCTGGTTCACCAGATGGCCCTGGGCTATACGTAGGGCGCAAACGACCAACTTCTGCTGGCCGCGTGACAGGATTTCTGCAGCGTTGTGTCCACCTGATCGCAATCGCAGATCGGCTCGTTGCGGACCTGCCTGGGTATGCCCGATCTGCTGGTCGCGGAAAAGGGAAGTGGCCAGCACTTCGGATAACTCCCGATCCTTGTCCCAGCCTCTGTAGTAACTGAGCGTGAGATTGTCGAGTTTCACCAGGTCAGCAAGCGTTCGTTCAAAGACCGGTTTCAACGCCTGGATATAGGCACGTCGATAGTGATCAATTTCGTCGCTGGCCAGGCACAACTCCCGGTCCCAGGCCGCCTGCGAAGCGGCGTCAAGTGTACCATGCCGGAGCCACGAGTTCCGCTGCCTCAGGGCCTTCTGAAGCCTTTGCCACGCGGGGAGAAATCGAGGTTCCACGTGGAACACTCCCCAGTCGAGGAACTGCCGTCGAATCTTCGGCGCCCCTTCCAGAAGACGAAAACTGTCCGGATTGATGAGCTGCAGCGGTAGCGTCTCCGCCAGCTGCGCTGTGCTTCTGGCGTTCTGCCCATCGATACGGATCTGAAACTCTCCATGGCGATCCCGCGATATCCCCAGGTTACTCTGTCCGCCTTCGGCCAGACTGACGTGACCAAACACCGTACACGAGGCTTGATCGTGCTGGATGACTGGCTGGAGCCGAGTACTGCGAAAGGAGCGGGCGAGACCGAGAAGATGGATGGCCTCCAGCAGGCTGGTTTTTCCGCTGCCGTTGGCGCCAAAGAGGATATTGATGCGGGGGGAGGGGGAGAGGGTCACCGGCTGCAGGTTGCGCACGCCGGTGACCGAGATGCGGCTGAGGGACATCGAGTCGTTACAGACGCATCGGCATTACGACGTAGGAAGAATCGTCGTTGTCGGCTTCCTGCAGCAGCGCGCTGCTGTTGGCATCGGACAGGATCAGTCGCACCTGCTCCGTGGACATGACACCCAGAACATCCAAGAGATAGCTCACATTGAAGCCGATCTCCAGATTGCTGCCGTTGTAGTCAACAGCCACCTCTTCTTCGGCCTCTTCCTGCTCGGGGTTATTGGCCTGGATTTTCAGCAGGCCAGACGCGAGCGTGAGGCGGATGCCACGGTACTTTTCGTTGGAGAGGATCGCCGTGCGACTGAACGCTTCACGCAACGCCTGACGGTCACCAACGACCAGCTTGTCACCGCCACGGGGCAGCACACGCTCATAATCCGGAAACTTGCCGTCCACCAGCTTGGAGGTGAAGGTAAATTCACCGGTAGTGGCACGGATGTGATGCTGACCAAGGACGATACGAACCTCGCCATCCTGCTCGGTCAGCAGACGGGCCAACTCCAGGATACCTTTGCGCGGCACGATCACCTGGTGGCGTTCGACGCCTTCGATCCCGGCCTCCATGGCGCACATGGCCAAGCGATGGCCGTCGGTGGCAACGGCGCGCAGCACGCCTGCATTCACTTCCAACAGCATGCCATTGAGGTAGTAACGGACGTCCTGCTGGGCCATGGCAAAACTGGTGCGCTCGATCAGGCGGCGCAACTTGCTCTGCACCAGACTGAAGTTCAGCGAGCCCGGCCCTTCCTCCACCGTAGGGAAATCATTCGCCGGCAGGGTGGAAAGAGAGAAACGGCTGCGCCCCGCCTTGATCAGCAACTTCTGCTCATCAACACGAATATCGATCAGCGTATCGCTGGGCAGGCTCTTGCAGATATCCATCAGCTTGCGGGCCGGTACAGTGATCTCACCTGGCTCAGCCGAATCTTCCAGGGCAACGCGCCCAACCAGTTCGACCTCGAGGTCAGTACCGGTCAACGACAGCTGCTGGCCTTCGACCACCAGCAGAACGTTGGAGAGGACCGGCAACGTCTGGCGGCGCTCGACGACGCCGGCGACCAGTTGCAGGGGTTTCAACAGGGCTTCGCGTTGAATTGTAAAATGCATGGTCTAGTCCCTTGCCTCTTGGGCTGCGGTCAGGTGGTCAATGTACGCAGCAGATTCTTGTAATCCTCGCGGATGTCCGCGTCGGATTCCCTTAATTGCGCAATCTTACGACAGGCATGCAGCACCGTGGTGTGGTCCCGTCCGCCGAAAGCATCACCGATTTCCGGCAGGCTATGGTTGGTCAACTCCTTGGACAACGCCATGGCGACCTGCCGCGGTCTGGCCACCGAGCGCGAACGGCGCTTGGAGAGCATGTCGGACATCTTGATCTTGTAGTACTCGACTACGGTGCGCTGGATGTTGTCGATGCTGACAAGCTTGTCCTGCAAGGCCAGAAGGTCCTTCAGGGACTCGCGAATCAATTCGATGGTGATGTCCCGCCCCATGAAGTGGGCATGGGCGATCACACGTTTCAACGCACCTTCGAGTTCGCGCACGTTGGAGCGGATGCGCTGGGCGATGAAGAAAGCGGCGTCGTGAGGCAGATCGACTTTCGCCTGCTCAGCCTTCTTCATCAGGATCGCCACGCGCGTTTCCAGTTCCGGCGGCTCGACGGCAACTGTCAGGCCCCAGCCGAAGCGGGACTTCAGGCGCTCTTCCAGGCCTTCGATCTCCTTCGGATAACGGTCACTGGTGAGGATCACCTGCTGACCCCCTTCCAGAAGGGCATTGAAGGTGTGGAAGAACTCCTCCTGGGAGCGCTCCTTGCGGGCGAAGAACTGAATGTCGTCGATGAGCAGTGCATCCACCGATCGGTAGAAGCGCTTGAACTCGTTGATCGCGTTCAACTGCAGCGCCTTGACCATGTCCGCCACGAAACGCTCGGAATGCAGGTAAACCACCTTGGCGTTCGGGTTCTTCTTCAGCAGGTGGTTACCCACGGCGTGCATCAGGTGAGTCTTGCCAAGCCCCACGCCGCCATAAAGGAACAGCGGGTTGTATCCGTGCTTCGGGTTGTCCGCCACCTGCCAGGCGGCCGCGCGCGCCAACTGGTTGGACTTGCCCTCGACGAAGTTCTCGAACGTAAAGGTGCGGTTCAGGTAGCTGGTGTGCTTCAACGCGCCTTCGACCTGCACGGAACGCTCGGTACGGATAGCCGGCGCTGGCACTACGGATGCCAACGGATCGAGATTGTCGCGGGTTTCTTCCACGGTCTCGATACGCATCTGGGGCGGCGCGGCAGGAGCAGGCGGCGGCGGGGCCATGACCGGCGGTGGCGGCGGCGGAGCCTTGCGCGGCGCTGGACTGCGTTTGCTGCCTATTAATAAGGAGAGGGCGGGCGCCAGGCCATTACCCCGTTCGCCGAGCAACTCGAGGAGGCGGCCCATGTACTTTTCATTGACCCAATCGAGCACGAACCGATTCGGCGCGTAAACGCGCAGTTCGTCTCCATCGGCTTCAACCTGCAATGGGCGGATCCAGGTGTTGAATTGCTGGGCAGGCAGCTCATCGCGCAGAAGCTCCAC